>JACCVL010000199.1 GCA_013698185.1 Nocardioidaceae bacterium | reverse complement strand
CGGTGCCCCCACTGCAGCCGGCCAGGACGGCGACGCCCGCGAGCCCGGCGAGGGTACGCCGCAGCCTCACGGCCTGGGCGTCCTGCGGTACGCCGGCGCGACCTCGTTGATGGCGTCACCCATCCGGTGGATGCGCAGCGCGTTGGTCGAACCGGGGATGCCCGGGGGGCTGCCCGCCACGATCACCACCGAGTCCCCCTCCTGGCAGCGCCCGATCTGGAGCAGGCTGTGGTCGACCTGCATGACCATCTCGTCGGTGTGCTCGACCATCGGCACCAGGAACGTCTCGATGCCCCACGTCAGAGCCAGCTGGGATCGCACCGCCTGCACCGGGGTGAACGCCAGCACCGGGACCGGACCGCGATAGCGGGACAGCCGCCGCGCGGAGTCTCCCGAGGCGGTGAAGGCGACGACGAGCCGGGCACCCACGGCCTCGGCGACCTGCGCCGCGGCCCGGCAGACGATGCCGCTCCGGGTCTGCGGGTTCCAGTCGATCGCCGCCATCTGGTCCAGGCCGTGGTCCTCGGTCGACTCGATGATGCGTGCCATGGTGCGGACGGTCTCGACCGGGTACTCGCCGACGCTGGTCTCCCCCGAGAGCATCACCGCGTCGGCACCGTCCAGCACCGCATTGGCGACGTCGGAGGCCTCCGCCCGGGTCGGTCGCGGGGCAAAGATCATCGACTCGAGCATCTGGGTGGCAACGATAACGGGCTTGGCGTTGCGCCGGGCCTTGTCGACGATGGTCTTCTGCACGATCGGCACGTCCTCGAGCGGCAGCTCGACACCGAGGTCACCGCGCGCCACCATCACGCCGTCGAACGCAGCGACGATCTCGTCGAGGTTGTCCACCGCCTGCGGCGTCTCGATCTTGGCGATCACCGGCAGGCGCACGCCCGCCTCGGCCATGATCTCGTGCACCTGGTCGACGTCTGAGGCCCGGCGCACGAACGACAGCGCGATCATGTCGACCGGCTTGGACAGCGCCCAGCGCAGGTCCTCGACGTCTTTGCTCGACATGGCCGGCGCGCTCACGTCCACCCCGGGCAGGTTGATGCCCTTGTTGTTGCTGAGCACGCCACCCACCTCAACGATGGTGTGCACGTCACTGCCGCTCACCTCGGTGACCCGCAGCCGCAGCCGGCCGTCGTCGAGGAGGACCTCGTCGCCGGCGCCGACGTCACCCGGCAGCCCGTCGTAGGTCGTGGACACCGCGTCGACATCGCCCTCGACCGCCCGCGTGGTGATGGTGAACGCAGCTCCGACCTCCAACGTCACGCTGCCCCCTGCAAACCGTCCGACCCGGATCTTGGGGCCCTGCAGGTCGGCGAGGATGCCGATGGCGTGGCCGCTCTCGTTGGAGGCCTGGCGGACCATCAGGTAGGACTTGTCGTGGTCGGCGTGGTCGCCGTGGCTCATGTTCAGCCGGGCGACGTCCATGCCCGCGTCGGTCAGGTGCCGCAACCGCTCCGCCGTCGACGTGGCAGGTCCGAGGGTGCACACGATCTTTGCTCTACGCACACGCCACACCCTAGGGCCGAGCCTCGGACACTCCGAATCGTCAGGCTGTCAACGGGCGGTCGGCGGGCCCGACGGGAGCCGGCAGCGAGGTCGAGCCGGTCAGCCACCTGTCGACACCCGCGGCACAGGCACGCCCCTCGGCGATGGCCCACACGATCAGCGACTGGCCGCGGCCCGCATCCCCGGCCACGAACACGCCCGGGACGTCGGTGTGGTACTCGTCGTCGCGGGCGATAGCGCCTCGGTCGTCGAGCCTGACGCCGAGCTGCGCCACCAGCGAGTGCTGCTCGGGCCCGGTGAAGCCCATCGCGAGTAGCACTAGCTGTGCCGGCAGCTCACGCTCCGAGCCCTCGACCTCGGCGAACCGCCCGTCGGTCATGGCGACCTCGACCAGGCGCAGGCCCGCGAGCCGCCCCTCGTCGTCGGCGACGAACTCCTTGGTCGAGATGCTGTAGACCCGCTCCCCGGCCTCTTCGTGTGCCGAGGAGACCCGGAAGGTCATCGGGTACGTCGGCCACGGCTGGGTCGCGAGGCGCTCCTCGCCGGGGCGCGACATGATCTCCAGCTGGGTCACCGAGCGGGCACCTTGACGGATGACGGTGCCGAGGCAGTCGGCGCCGGTGTCACCGCCGCCGATGATCACGACATCCTTGTCGGTCGCGGTCACCTGGTTGTCCACCGGCTCGCCGAGCGCGACACGGTTGGCGGGCGGGAGGAACTCCATGGCCTGATGGATGCCGTCGAGGTCGCGGCCGGGGACGTCCAGGTCGCGCGGCACGGTCGCGCCGACGGCCAGCACCACGGCGTCGTAGCGATCCTGCAGCTCCGAGCCGGTCAGGTCGGCACCGACGTCGACACCGGCGCGGAAAACCGTGCCCTCACGGCGCATCTGGTCCACCCGCCGGTCGACCTGGCGCTTCTCCATCTTGAACTCGGGGATGCCGTAGCGCAGCAGGCCGCCGATCTTGTCGGCCCGTTCGAAGACGGCGACGGTATGGCCGGCGCGGGTGAGCTGCTGGGCCACCGCGAGCCCGGCGGGACCGGACCCGACGACGGCCACCGTGCGCCCGGTGAGCCACTCCGGCGGCTGCGGCCGGACGTTGCCCGACTCCCAGGCCTTGTCGATGATCGACACCTCGACGTTCTTGATCGTCACGGCATCGTCGTTGATGGCCACCACGCACGCGGTCTCGCACGGTGCCGGGCACAGCCGTCCGGTGAACTCCGGGAAGTTGTTCGTCGCGTGCAGCCGCTCGATGGCCGTGTCCCAGTCCTCGCGCCAGACCAGGTCGTTCCAGTCCGGGATGAGGTTGCCCAGCGGGCAGCCGGAATGGCAGAACGGGATGCCGCAGTCCATGCACCGTCCCGCCTGCTCGCTGATGATCGGCAGCAGCGCCCGTCCGATGCCGCCGGGGTAGACCTCGTTCCAGTCCCGCACCCGTTCGTCGACCGGGCGGCGCTCGGGCACGCGTCGCGGCGTGGTGAGGAAGCCTTTGGGGTCAGCCATTGCTTGCTGCCTCCATCATTGCGGTGGTCGTGGCGAGCTCGTCCAACCCGGCCTCCTGCGCCTGGGCGCGGGCCGCGAGCACCCGCTCGTACTCCGTGGGCATGACCTGGGTGAAACGGTGCACGGACTCCGCCCAGTCGGCCAACAGCGCCTCGGCGACCGGCGAGGCGGTCTCGTCGCGATGCTGGCGGACGAGGTCCAGCAGCTCCTCGTTGCAGTCGTCGGGCACGGGCCCGAGCCGCACCAGCTCGATGTTGACCCGCCACGCGTCCAGGTCGAGGACATAGGCGGTGCCGCCGGACATGCCCGCGGCGAAGTTACGGCCGATCGGGCCCAGCACCACGACGCGACCACCGGTCATGTACTCGCAGCCGTGGTCCCCGGTTCCCTCGACCACCGCGACCGCCCCGGAGTTGCGCACGCAGAAACGCTCGCCGACTTGGCCGCGGACGAACACCTGGCCTGCGGTTGCCCCGTAGGCGATCACGTTGCCCGCGACGATCTCGTCCTCCGCGGCAAAGCCCGCCGCGCGGTCCGGTCGCAGCACGATGCGCCCGCCCGACAGTCCCTTGCCCAGGTAGTCGTTGGCGTCGCCCTCGAGACGCAGGGTGACGCCGCGGGGCACGAAGGCACCGAACGACTGGCCGGCGGACCCGGTGAAGGTGAGGTCGACGGTGCCATCGGGCAGCCCGTCGGCACCGAACCGCTTGGTGATCTCGTGGCCGAGCATGGTCCCCACCGTGCGGTTGACGTTGCGGATGGCGACCTGCGCGCGCACGGGCTCGGCGCGGTCCAAGGCATCCGCACACAGGCCGATCAGCTCGTTGTCGAGCGCCCGCTCCAGCCCGTGGTCCTGGTCTGTGGTGCGATGCAGCGAGGCGCCTTCGGGCAGGTCGGGCACGTGCAGCATCGGGCGGAGGTCGAGCCCGTGCGCCTTCCAGTGGTCGACCGCCGGCCGGACGTCGAGCGCGTCCGCCCGTCCGATCGCCTCGTCGAGGCTGCGGAACCCGAGCGCGGCGAGGTGCTCGCGCACCTCCTCGGCGATGTACTCGAAGAACCGCACCACGAACTCGGGCTTGCCGGCGAATCGATTGCGCAGCTCGGGGTTCTGTGTCGCCACCCCCACCGGGCAGGTGTCGAGGTGACAGACCCGCATCATGATGCAGCCCGCGACCACCAGCGGTGCCGTGGCGAACCCGTACTCCTCGGCCCCCAGCAGGGCGGCCACGATGACGTCGCGGCCGGTCTTGAGCTGGCCGTCGGTCTGCACGACGATGCGGTCGCGAAGCCCGTTGAGCAGCAGCGTCTGCTGGGTCTCTGCCAGACCCAGCTCCCACGGGCCCCCCGCGTGCTTGAGCGAGGTCAGCGGTGACGCGCCGGTGCCACCGTCGTGACCGGAGATGAGCACGACATCTGCGTGCGCCTTGGAGACGCCGGCGGCGACCGTGCCGACCCCCACCTCGGCGACCAGCTTGACGTGCACGCGAGCGGCGGGGTTGGCGTTCTTGAGGTCGTGGATGAGCTGCTTGAGGTCCTCGATGGAGTAGATGTCGTGGTGTGGCGGGGGGGAGATCAGGCCGACGCCCGGCGTCGAGAACCGGGTGGTGGCGATCCAGGGGTAGACCTTCGGGCCGGGCAGCTGCCCCCCCTCCCCCGGCTTGGCGCCTTGCGCCATCTTGATCTGGATGTCGGTGGCGTGGGTCAGGTAGTCCGAGGTGACGCCGAAGCGGCCCGACGCGACCTGCTTGATCGCGCTGCGACGCTCCGGGTCGCGCAACCGCCCGGGGTCCTCGCCGCCCTCGCCGGTGTTGGACTTGG
Organism: Nocardioidaceae bacterium; assembly: GCA_013698185.1. Taxonomy (GTDB): domain Bacteria; phylum Actinomycetota; class Actinomycetes; order Propionibacteriales; family Nocardioidaceae; genus JACCVL01. The sequence continues at coordinate 4,116 of JACCVL010000199.1, read as the reverse complement.
CTCCCAGCCGGTTCATCGCGATCGCGAGCGTCTCGTGCGCCTCGGAGCTGATCGAGCCGTACGACATGGCCCCGGTCGAGAAGCGGGCGACGATCGATGACACCGGCTCCACCTCCTCCAGCGGTACCGGCTCGCGCGCGCCCTCCCGGAAACCGAAGAGCCCCCGCAGGGTCATCAGCCGCTTTGCCTGCTCGTCGACGCGGGCGGTGTAGGCCTTGAACACCTCGTACTGTCCGGACCGGGTGGCGTGCTGAAGACGGAAGACCGTCTCGGGGTCGAACAAGTGCTGCTCACCGCCGCGACGCCACTGGTACTCCCCGCCGACCTCGAGCTGCCGGTGCGACTGCGGGACCCCGTCGGTCGGGTAGGCCCGCGCGTGCCGGCGGCGCACCTCCTCGGCGACCACGTCGAGGCCGATCCCGCCGAGCTTGCTGGTGGTGCCGGTGAAGTAACGGTCCACGACCTCCTGGGACAGGCCGACCGCCTCGAAGATCTGCGCCCCAGTGTAGGAGGCGACGGTGGACACCCCCATCTTGCTCATCACTTTGAGCACGCCCTTGCCCAGTGCACGCACCAGGTTGCGGACGGCGACCTCCGGCTCGATGTCGGACAGGAAGACCCCGGCGCGGGCCAGGTCCTCGGCCGACTCCATCGCGAGGTAGGGGTTGACCGCCGCGGCACCGTACCCGAGCAGCAGCGCGACATGGTGGACCTCGCGCACGTCACCGGCCTCGACGACGAGGCCGACCTGCGTGCGGGTCTTCTCCCGGACGAGGTGGTGATGCACCGCTGCGGTGAGCAGTAGCGACGGGATCGGGGCCCGGTCCGGGGTGGCGTGGCGGTCCGACAGGACGAGCACCCGGACTCCGTCGGCGATTGCCGCCGAGACCTCGGCGGCTATCTCGTCCAGCCGGGCGCGCAGTCCTTCCCCGCCACCGTCGACGCTGTAGAGACCTTTGACCACGTGCGCATCGAAGCCGGGCAGGTCACCGTCGTGGTTGATGTGGATCAGCTTGGCCAGCTCGTCGTTGTCGATCACGGGGAACGGGAGGACGACCTGCCGGCAGGCGGCAGGTCCGGGGTCCAGCAGGTTGCCCTCGGGACCGATGGAGCCGGCCAGCGAGGTGACGAGCTCCTCGCGGATCGCATCCAGCGGGGGGTTGGTGACCTGGGCGAACAGCTGGCTGAAGTAGTCGAAGAGCAAGCGCGGTCGCTGCGACAGCACTGCGATGGGGGTGTCGGTGCCCATCGAACCGATCGGCTCGGCGCCGCTGCGTGCCATCGGCGTCACAAGGATCCGCAGCTCCTCCTCGGTGTAGCCGAACATCTGCTGGCGGCGGGTCACCGACGAGTGGGTGTGCACGATGTGCTCACGCTCGGGCAGGTCGGACAGCTGGACCAGCCCCGCGTGCAGCCACTCGGGGTAGGGGTGCTCGGCGGCCAGGCGGGCCTTGATCTCGTCGTCCTCGACGATGCGGTGCTCGACGGTGTCGACGAGGAACATCCGACCGGGCTGTAGGCGACCCTTGCGCACGATGCTGGCCGGGTCGAGGTCGAGGACACCCACCTCGGAGGCCAGCACCACCAGGCCGTCATCGGTCACCCAGTAGCGCCCGGGCCGCAGACCGTTGCGGTCCAGGACGGCGCCGACCTGGCTGCCGTCGGTGAACACGACACAGGCCGGGCCGTCCCACGGCTCCATCACCGTCGAGTGGAACTCGTAGAACGCGCGTCGCGCCGGGTCCATCTCGGCGTGGTTCTGCCACGCCTCTGGGATCATCATCAGCACCGCGTGGGCCAGCTCGCGCCCACCCAGATGCAGCAGCTCGAGCACCTCGTCGAACGATGCGCTGTCGGAGCCGGTCTGGTCGCAGATTGGGAAGATGCGCTGAAGGTCACCGGGGATCAGGTCACTGGCCAGCAGTTCCTCGCGGGCCCGCATCCAGTTGCGGTTGCCCTTCACGGTGTTGATCTCGCCGTTGTGGGCGAGGAACCGGAACGGGTGCGCCAGCGGCCAGCTGGGGAAGGTGTTGGTGGAGAAACGGCTGTGGACGACTGCGAGCGCGGAGGCGAGCCGCGGGTCGACGAGCTCAGGGTAGAACGCGGTCAGCTGCTCGGGGGTGAGCATGCCCTTGTAGCCCAGCGTCCGGCCCGACAGGGTCGGGAAGTAGACCCCGAGCTCCAGCTCGGCGCGCTTGCGCAGGCAGTAGGCCAACCGGTCCAGGTCGATCCCGGTGCGCTCGCCGGCAGCGTCCTGCACCACCAGCTGGGCGAACGACGGCATGCACTCGACCGCCGTGGCGCCGAGGGTCTTGGCATCGGTGGTGAGCTCGCGCCAGCCGAGGACCTGTAGTCCCTCGTCGGTGGCCAGCTGCTCCACAGCGGCGCGGGCCTTGCCGGCCTCGTCGTCCTGGGCGGGCAGGAAGGCGGTGCCGACGGCGTACGCCCCGGCAGCGGGCAGGTCGAAGTCGCAGACCTCACGCAGGAAGGCATCAGGCACCTGGAGCACGATGCCCGCACCATCGCCGGAGTCCGGCTCGGCACCGGACGCGCCGCGGTGGTCGAGATTGCGCAGCGCTGTCAGAGCCTTGACCACCACGTCGTGCGAAGCCTCGCCGCTCAAGGTGGCGACGAAGGCGACCCCGCACGCGTCGTGCTCGTGCTGGCCGTCGTAGAGACCCTGTGGTGCAACCACGGACCACCTCTTGTCGTCATGGGCTCGAAAGCCGGTGCGTCAGCAGCGGCCGCCGGGGGACGACACTGGCCCTGGCAGGCGTCGATCAGATTACACACTCACCGCGGTGCCCAGCGCGTCCGGGACCGAGGCGTGAGCCAGGCCGCAGCCCACGACCGACGCCGGCGCCGTACGCGCAGCGCCCCCCGGCTGCGGCCGGTCAGCCGAGTCCCACCCCGACAGCACTCCCGATGGCGTACGTCAGCGCGGCGGCGCCGCCGCCCAGCACGAGCTGGCGTACCCCGCCGTACCACCAGCTGCGCTGGGTCACGGTGGTGACCACGGCTCCGCAGGCGAACAGGCCGATCAACGACAGGAGCACGGCCGGCAGCAACGACGACGCACCCAGCAGGTACGGCAGCAGGGGGACGAGGGCACCGACCGCGAACGCCACGAACGACGACACGGCGGCCAGCTGCGGTGAGGCCAGCTCGTCGGCGTCGACGCCGAACTCTTCGCGGGCGTGCACGCGCACGGCGTTGTCCGGGTCGGTGTGCACCTGCTCGGCCACCTCGGCGGCGAGTCGCGGGGTGATCCCCTTAGCGACGTACATCGCCGCCAACTCTGCCATCTCCCCACCGGGATTGTGCGCGATCTCGGTGCGCTCGATGGCGATTTGCGCCTTGGCGAACTCCGACTGGCTGGCCACCGAGGTGTACTCCCCGGCCGCCATCGAGAACGCACCTGCAGCCAACCCCGCCAGGCCGGCCAGGACCACCGGCTGCGAGTCACCGGCCGTCGACCCGCCCACGACTCCTGCGATCAGCGCGAAGTTGGACACCAGGCCGTCCATCGCCCCGAACACCGCGGGCCGCAGCCAGCCGCCGGTGACGTCGGGGTGCTCGTGCTGGATCTGCCGGGCGTCGGGCGGCCGTTTCGGGTCGGACTGGGTCATGTCTTGGCCTCTCGGTCGGCGGCTGTGGCGCCAAGGGAGTGTTCGACAGCCTCGGCCGGCTCCCGGCCGGGCAGGTAGACGGTGTCCTCGCGACCGGGGCGACGCCGGCCGACCACCACGAAGTACGCAGCCGCCAGGGTGAACACGATGATGGATGTCCACACGTTGAGCCGGAACGGACCGATGACTTCGGCGTCGTCGATGCGCAGGATCTCGATCCAGACCCGGCCGAGGCTGTAGAGCGCGATGTACAGCGCGAAGGCCCGGCCGTGGCCGAGGCGCATGGTCCGGTCGAGGCCGATGACCAGCGCCGCCACGCCGAGGTCCCACATTGACTCGTAGAGGAACGCGGGGTGGAAAGTGGTGAACTGCTCGAAACCCGGTGGACGGTGGATGACGTCGATCTCCAACGCCCAGGGCAGGTCGCTCGGGCGCCCGAACAGCTCCTGGTTGAACCAGTTGCCCCACCGGCCGATCGCCTGGGCCA
>JACCVL010000198.1 GCA_013698185.1 Nocardioidaceae bacterium | reverse complement strand
GAGGACACCCTGGCCGACGTCTACCTGACCGTCGACGCGGGCAACCTGGCCACCGCGGCCGACGACGGCGTGTTCCAGCCCGTCCGCTCCGACGTGCTCGACGACGCCGTCCCGCGGGCGTTGCGCGACCCCGAGGACCGCTGGTTCGGCCTCGCCGAGCGGGCGCGCACGATCGTCTACGACCCGTCCCGAGTCGACCCCTCGGAGCTGTCGACGTACGAGGATCTCGCCGACCCCAAGTGGGACGGCAAGCTGTGCCTGCGCGGCGCCACCGAGACCTACACCCAGTCGCTGGTGGCGAGCCTGATCGCCCGCAACGGCTACGCCGACACCTTGCGCGTGGTCGAGGGCTGGGTGGACGATGCGCAGATCTTCAGCAACGACATCGACCTGCTGGAGAACATCGCCAGCGGCGACTGCGAGGTGGGGATCGCCAACCACTACTACCTCGCCCAGCTCATCGACGAGGACCCGGACTTCCCGGTCAAGATCTTCTGGGCCGACCAGGACCGCGCCGGCACCCACGTGAACATCTCCGGGGCAGGGGTGACCGCCGCGTCCGACAACCCCGAGCTGGCCCAGCAGCTGTTGGAGTGGCTGGCCACCGACGGCCAGGAGGCGTTCACCACAGGCAACTTCGAGTACCCGGTCAACCCCGACGTCGAGCCGGTGCCGCTGATCGCCGCCTTCGGTGACTTCAAGGCCGACCGGCTGCACGCCGCCGAGCTCGGTGCCCGCAACGCCGACGCGATTCGGCTGATGGCAGAGACCGGCTATGAGTGAGCCGGGCCGCCTCGGCTGGCGCCTGGCGGTGCTCGCCGTCGCCGCGGTCGTGGTCGTTCCCGTCGGCCTGGTCGCGGTCAGCATCCTGACCCCGACCACCGAGGTCTGGTCGTTCCTGTGGCGCACCGACCTGCCCGACATGCTGGTCAGCACGGTCGCGCTGCTGATCGCCGTCGTCTGCTGCACCCTGCTGCTCGGCGCGGGCCTGGCCTGGCTGGTCGGCCGCTACCGCTTCCCCGGGCAGCGGTGGTTCTCCTGGCTGCTGGTGCTGCCGCTCGCGGTGCCGGCGTACGTGCTGGGCTTCGTCTACCTGGGCCTGCTGGACTACCCCGGCCCGGTGCAGACGACGCTGCGCGGCTGGTTCGGCGCCGACGTGTGGTTCCCCGAGGTGCGCTCACTGCCGATGGCGGTGGTGGTGCTGTCGCTGGCGTTCTACCCCTACGTCTACCTGCTCGCGCGCGCGGCGCTGACCGAGCAGACCGCCGCGACGTACGAGGCGGCGCGGGTGCTGGGCCAAGGACCGCTGCAGGCGGCGCGCCGCGTCGTGTTGCCGCTGGCGCGACCGTCGCTGGCCGCCGGTGCGGCCCTGGTCGCGATGGAGACGCTGACCGACTTCGCCACCGTGCAGTACTTCAACGTGCAGACGGTCTCGGTCGCGGTCTACCAGGTGTGGAACGGCATGTACGACCGGGTCGCGGCCACCGAGATCGCTTCGCTGGTGCTGGTGTTCGCGATCGCCGTCATCGGCCTCGAGCGGGTCGCCCGGGGAAGGGCCCGCTTCCACCAGGTCGGGGGAGCGCGCAGCGTCGACCCCGTGCGCCTACGAGGTGCCAGGGCATGGGCGGCCACCGGCGTGTGCAGCCTCGTCGTCGCCGTCACGTTCGTCGTGCCGGTGCTGCAGCTCGTGGCGTGGTCGAGCACGGCGACGCTGGCCAGCACGACCGGAGGGCTCGACCCGCGCTATCTGAGCTATCTGCTCAACAGCCTCACGATCGCCGGGCTGACCGCGCTGGCATGCGCGGCGATCGCGGTGCTGGTCGCCAGCGCCACCCGTCTCGGCGGTGGCGCCTCGACACGGCGGCTCGCCCGGCTGGCCACCGTCGGCTACGCCGTCCCCGGCCCGGTGGTGGCGATCGGCGTGCTGGCGATGCTCGCCGCCGTCGACTCCGCCCTCGACCTCGTCGGGCTGTCGTGGGGCCAGGTGCTGGTGACCGGCACCGTCGTGGGCCTGCTGTATGCCTACGTCGTGCGCTTCCTGGCCCTGGCCTACACCAGCGTGGACGCCAGCCTGGAGAAGGTCGCCCCCTCGATGACCGACGCCGCGCTGACCCTCGGGGCCTCCCCGCGCAGCGT
>JACCVL010000148.1 GCA_013698185.1 Nocardioidaceae bacterium | reverse complement strand
CGCCGCGGAAGTCGACCCGGTCGCCTCCGCGGCCACCCTCGGTCCGCTGCCGGCGGCGCGCGGCACCGTGTGCGTGGTCACCGCCGGCACGTCGGACCTGCCGGTGGCCGCGGAGGCAGCGCTGACCGCTCGTGTCTTCGGCGCCGGCGTACGCCTGGTGAGCGACGTCGGTGTCGCCGGGCTGCACCGGCTGCTGGACGTACGTGACACCCTCGACGCCGCCGACTGCCTCGTCGTCGTGGCGGGCATGGAGGGGGCGCTGCCCAGCGTGATCGGCGGGCTGGTGGGTGTCCCGCTGGTCGCCGTGCCGACGAGCGTGGGCTACGGCGCCAGCTTCGGTGGGGTCGCTGCCCTGCTGGGGATGCTCAACTCGTGCGCCCCCGGCGTCACGGTGGTCAACATCGACAACGGCTTCGGTGCCGGCGTGTTCGCGGCCCGGGTGGTCCGCGGACCCGGCGCTGTCCCCGGACAGCACGTGCGCGACGAGCCCCGAAATACTGGGTCGCCAGTCGGCTGGCTAGACACGGCGTCCGGTGTCAGCGGGGACATGCTGCTGGGCGCGCTCGTCGACGCCGGCGTGCCGCTGCCCGCCATGCAGGAGGCGGTCGATGCGGTCTCCCCGGCACCGGTGCGGTTGCGCACCGAGGTGGTACGGCGAGGCGGGCTGCGGGCGCTGCGGGTCCATGTCGAGCGGGACGGTCTCCCCGCCGAGACCCCCGCGGCGGAGGACCGCACCTGGGCCGACGTACGTGCGCTGCTCGACGCCGCACCGTTGGCCGAGCCCGTCCGCGACCGCGCGCTGTCCACTTTCGAGCGCCTCGCCGCCGCCGAGGCGGCCGTGCACGGCACCGACCCCGACCAGGTGCACTTCCACGAGGTTGGCGCGCTCGACGCCATCGCCGACGTGGTGGGCGTCTGCGCCGGCCTGCATGCTTTGGGCCTGGACGAGCTCGGGTGTGCGCCGGTCGCCGTTGGCGGTGGCACGGTCGACACCGGACACGGCCGGCTGCCGGTGCCCGTCCCCGCCGTAGCGTCGCTGCTCACCGGGGTGCCGACGCTCGGCGGACCGGTGGACGCCGAGCTGGCCACCCCCACCGGGGCCGCGCTGCTCGTGGCGGCGGTGGGGAGCTGGGGGGCCCAGCCGGCGATGAGGGTCGAGGCGGTCGGGGTCGGTGCGGGCAGCCGGGATTATCGCGACCACCCCAACGTGCTGCGGCTGCTCGTGGGCACGGCGGCGGCGACTGCAGCCCCGGCGCCGGTGACCCAGCAGCCGGCCCAGCAAACGAGCCAGCAGCCGGCCCAGCAGCCCACCGGCGGACCGGCCCCCGGTGCGCGGCCCCTGCTGCTGCAGACCAACGTGGACGACCTCGACCCCCGGTTGTGGCCGGGCGTCCTCGCCCGGCTGATCGAGGCGGGCGCCTCGGATGCCTGGCTGACCCCCATCTTGATGAAGAAGGGACGCCCGGCGCACACCTTGTCGGTGCTGGTGCGCCCGGCGACCCGAGCCGTCGTCGAGCAGGTCGTGTTCGCCGAGACCACCACGATCGGGCTGCGCGTGCAGGAGGTGGACAAGGTCGCGCTTGACCGCAGCGAGCTGGTCGTCCAGGTGCACGGCCACCCCGTGCGCCTCAAGACGGCCACACATGAGGGTCAGGTGGTCAACGTGCAGCCGGAGTACGACGACGTGCTGGCGGTGGCACGCGAGACTGGTCTGCCGGCCAAGACCGTCCTGGCCGACGCGGCCTCGGCAGCTCGCGATGCCGAGCGGGGGGCGGACCCGCCCGGCTGAGTACGCTCCGCACCCATGACCCCATCCGCGCCACTGGGCGCCAGCAGCGAGGTCGGCCGCCTGCGTACGGTGCTGCTGCATCGCCCCGGCAACGAGCTGCGGCGCCTCACCCCTCGCAACAACGACTCCCTGCTCTTCGACGGAATCCCGTGGGTCGGCCGGGCGCAGGACGAGCACGACGCCTTCGCGGCCGCCCTGCGCGGGCACGACGTCGAGGTGCTCTACCTCGTCGAGCTGCTCACCGAGACGCTGGCCGACGAGCGGGCGCGCGACGTCGCCATCACTCAGGTCACCGACACCCTGCGTCTCGGCGACTCCCTGCAGGGCCACCTTCACCGTGCGCTGCACGAGCAGGCCCCGCACGAGCTGGCCCAGACCCTGACCGCAGGGCTGCGCAACGATGAGGTGCGGGTGGGCCACAGCCTCGTGACGAGCCTGCTGTCGCACGATGACTTCCTCATCGACCCGCTGCCCAACCTGCTGTTCACCCGCGACTCGTCGTTCTGGTTGCCCGACCGGGTGGCGATCACCAGCCTTGCGATGCCGGCCCGTGAGCGTGAGACTCAGCTGACCGAGCTCGTCTACACCCACCACCCCCGCTTCGCCGGCGTCGCAAGGGCGCACGGCTGGCAGCTGGAGCACATCGAGGGTGGTGACGTCCTGCTGCTCGCCGCCGGGGTCGTCGCGGTGGGCGTCGGCGAGCGCACGACACCGGCGGGCGCGGAGCGCTTTGCCCGTCAGACGATCGCCGCCGGACTTGCCCACACGGTGCTCGCCGTCCCGATCGCGCAGGAGCGGGCCACCATGCACCTCGACACGGTCGTCACGATGGTCGATGTGGACAAGGTCGTGATGTATTCCAACATCGCCGACTCACTGCAGGCGTACGCGGTGACAGGCGACGTCGAGCCCGGCGCCTCGGCCGGCGACCCCGATCGGGTGGTGCTGCAGGTCGGTGCGCCGGCGCCGTTCCTCGAGGCGGCGGCGGAGGCGATCGGCATCGACATGATGCACCGCATCGACACCGGCCTGGACCCAGTCACGGCCGAGCGCGAGCAGTGGGACGACGGGAACAACACCTTGGCGATCGCGCCGCGGCTCGCGGTGGCGTACGAGCGCAACGTCGAGACGAACGAACGGCTGGAGAAGGCCGGCATCGAGGTGATCGCGATCTCCGGCTCCGAGCTCGGCTCGGGGCGGGGCGGTCCCCGGTGCATGTCATGCCCGGTCAGCCGGCAGGCCCTTGACTGAGCGGGGGCGTGAATGCCCGGCCGTCGCTGACGGGGGAAACAACGACGACCGGGCCGTCAAAGCGTACGTCGCGGCTCGAAGTGGCGCAAACGTTTGAGGGCATCCTCATCAAACCCGCCCAAATCGTCACGGGCGGTCACCGGATCGTGACCTGGCGGTTGGCCAACCCGCTCCGCGCTGAGCGCTGTTCGCTGGACAGGACGGATTCGTCGTCGAGCGCCGCATCCAACCGCGACGCCAGCCCCGACATGTGCTCGTCGAACCCGTCTGCGCCGGTGCCGATCGCCAGCTCCCACACCGGCGTCAGCAGACCGTGCGCGCGGAACATGCCGAGCAGCCTGCCGCTGTCACCGAGCCGATCGGCACCGGCTGCGTGCAGGCGGGCGAGCGCATCAAGCAGGCGGGCCTCGCTGTGCGGAAGCACCCAGCGCACGTACTCGCGATCACCCATTCGCGTCCAGTACGCCGCATCGACCGAGGCGAGGCGCTTGGTGGGCGCTGCGGCCTCGTTGGCCGTCTTCAGGGCGGCCGCAGCCTGAGCGTCGGTGTCGGCGGTGTCCTGGGTGTCTGCGAGCCAGTAGTCGAAGCCGTCGTGCACCGTGACGACGAAGTCCGCATCCGGATCGACGACCTCCTGCAGCCGGGGTCCGGCCGGCGGCGGGCCGTCCAGACTCACCTGGCTGCCGGGCCGGGCGGCCAGGGCAAGCTCCAACGTGTACGCCAGGTCGCGGCTGACGTCGCCGTGGTTGGCGTGCACCTGCAGACCCAGCCACACCGAGCCGTCGGCGCGGACGAGCGCAGGCATGCCGAGTGGGAGCAGGGTGCAGACCTGCACGTCCCGGTCGTCCCCGACGCCGTCGCGCAGCCGCAGCGGCGCGGTCGCGGCCGGGACGATCTCGCGCAGCGCCACCCAGTCGCACTCACCGGGCAGTCCCTCGAAGGTGCGGGCGACGTACGGCGTGGGTGGGCCGCCCGCACGGCCGTGGCAGTGCTTGTAGCGCCGGCCCGAGCCGCATGGGCACTGCTGACGACGACCGACCGCGTCGTCAGCCGGTGCGTCCACGCGGCTCTTGACCCGTGACTTCTTGCCCATCTGCGCGACCCTAGGCCACGGTGATGGACACTGTGACGGTCGTCCCCCGATCGGTGTGCACCAGCGACAGCGACTCGGCGAGAGCCGCGACGATCGTCAACCCGCGGCCTCCGGTCGCCCCCTGGTCGTGCAGGTCCTGCCGGGGTGTGCGGGCGACGTCGCCGACCTGCAACAGCAGCCGCGGGGGGCGCAGCAACCACTCCACGTGCACGGTCGCGTCCGGTCCGTCCGCTGCGTGCCGCACCGCATTGGTCACCAGCTCGCTGACGACGACGCTCACATCGTCGATGGCCCCTTCGTGCACGTCGAGGGCACGGAGGTACGTGGCCAGCTGGCGACGCGCAGCAGCGGCAGCCGCCTCCGACGACGGCAGTGAGACGCGGCCTGCGTCGTGGTCCGCCATCGTCATCAGGCGCACTCCCGAAGGGTTGTGTCTTTCCACCATGCCCTAGTTCGGGGCCGAACGAGCGACCGCTTGCCGTCACGTCTCGAACAGCCGCCGGACCTGTCCCGGTTTGTCGGTGATGACCGCGTCGACACCCAGCTGGCGACACAGGGCCAGGTCGTCGTCGTGGTTCACCACCCAGACATGGACCTCGTGACCGGCGGCGTGCGCGCGCTGGACGTAGCCCGGGTGAGCGCGGAGGACATGGATACTCGGCCCAGCGATCCGGCTCCCCAGCGGCAGCGAACCGTCGCGGAAGCGCAGCGGCACGCGCTCCATCAAGAAGACCGTCGGCAGAGTCGGTGCCCACTGCCGCACCCGGCGCAACGACAGCCACGAGAAGCTCATCACCCGCACCCGAGCCGGCTCGTAAGCGCTGGGGTCCGCCCAGCCGAAGCGGCGCAGCATCTCGACCAGCCGTCGCTCGACCAGCCCCGCGTAGCGGGTCGGGTGCTTGGCCTCGACCGCCAGCTGCACCGGCCGGTCCCAGTCGTAGGCCAACCCGCACAGCGCCTCGAAGGTGAGCACCGACGCGGCCGGCTGTTCGTCCAGCTCGTCGTCGAGATCAGCCCAGGGCTCCTTCCACGAGCGGAAGTCCCAGCTCTCGAGCTCGGTCAGCGGCAGGGTCGACACCGGACCTCGCCCACTGGACGTACGGTCGATCCGGCGGTCGTGCACGCAGACCAGGTGACCGTCGGCGGTCAGCCGGACGTCGCACTCCAGTGCCTCCGCGCCGGCCTCGAGCGCCAGCACGTAGGCCTGCAGGGTGTGCTCGGCGCGATCCTGGCTGGCGCCGCGGTGCGCCACGACCTGCGGGCGCACCCGGGACCCGGTGGGAGCCACGTCCCACACCTCCGACGTCGGCGGATGCTGCTGCGGCGCCTCGAGGCTAACCCGGTTTGCGGCCCCCGGGGATCAGGCGTGCCGCGACCGCAGGTAACCCGCGAAGTGCGGCACCGTGAACGCGACCTGGCCGCGCTCGGCGGCGTACACCAGGCCCTTCTTGATCAGGCCGTCGCGCGCCGGGGACAGGCTCTGCGGGCGTCGACCGGTCGCTGTCGCGATGTCCGCGGTCCACACCGGCCCGTCCCCGGTGGCTGCTGCAGCGTCGGCCATCGCCATCATGTAGTCGCGCTCGGCGGGGGTGGCGCGCTCGAAACGGGCGCCGAAGAAGCCGATGGCCAGCTCGTCCTCGGCCTCGGGTGCGGCCGCGCGCACGTCGGCGGCCCTGATCGGCGAGGTGGGGGCGAGATCCCAGGTCGCCTTGCCGTACGCCTGGATGAAGTACGGGTAGCCCCCGGTGAGGCCGTGCAGCGCATCGAGCGCATCGGCGGTGAAGGACACCTGCTCGGTGCCGGCAGGCACGGTCAGCGCGCGGTCGGCCTCGTCGCGGGCGAGCCGGTCGACGGCGACATAGCCGAACAACCGCTCGGCGTAGGACTTGCTCGCCGACAGCGCCGCGGGCAGGTGCGGCAAGCCGGCGCCCACCACCACGACCGGGGCACCTTGCTGACTCATCTCGTGGCAGGCCCCGCACAACGCCGCCAGCCCGGCCCCGTCGACGTCTTGCATCTCGTCGATGAAGACCGCCACGCCCACACCGAGATCGCGGGCCAGCTCACCGACGTCCATGAGCAGCTCGACCAGGTCGGTCTCGAGGTCGCCCGAGTCCGCCCGCCCCCGGGTGACGGGCACGTCGGTCGGCGGGCGCCAGCGCACGGCGTACTTGTCACCCGCCCGGCCCTGGCCGCGCTCGGCGGGGGTGGCCCGCAGTGCGAAGGCCGACAGCACACCGAGCACCTCCTCGACCCGGTCCTGGTCGCGGTGGCGGTGGGCCAGCTCCCGGATGCCGGCGTGCACGGCCTGCGCGATCGGCAGCCGAAGACCCTGGCCCGGACGCGCCTCCAGCTTGCCGGTGCCCCAGGCCCGAGTGACCGCCTGGCCGCGCAGCGCGTTGAGCAGCACCGTCTTGCCCACGCCGCGGAGGCCGGACAGCACCATGGACCGCTCCGGCCGGCCGGCGGCCACCCGCTCGAGGGTGACATCGAACTGCCGGCGCTGGCGGTCGCGGCCGGCGAGCTCGGGGGGTCGCTGGCCGGCGCCGGGCGCGTACGGGTTGCGTACCGGGTCCATGATCGGACTGTATGGCCATGTCTAGCGCTATTCGTAGACCCGCGTAGCGAGCGCTAGCGCGTGTCGCCGGCATCGGCTGGTTGGATGGCGGTATGAGCCTGACGACGAGCCCCGCGGACCGGCCCGAGACCACGGTGTCTGTGCTGCCCTCACCACTGCCCCCAGACGTGACGGTGCTGGACGTACGCGAGGACCACGAGTGGGTGGCCGGACACGCACCGGGCGCGGTGCACGTGCCGCTCGGCGAGCTGGCCGCGCGGCAGGCCGAGGTTGCGGCCGCCGCCGGGTCCGGTCAGCTGCTGGTGGTGTGTCATCTGGGTGGCCGCTCTGCTAGGGCCACCGACATGCTGGTTGCCGCGGGCGTGGATGCGGTCAACCTGGCGGGTGGGATGCAGCAGTGGGCCGCCGCTGGACGGCCGCTGGTGAGCGAGACCGGGGTCCCGCCGCAGGTCGACTGAGCGCCATCGGACGGCCGCCTGCCGTCATGCAGATGACCGCCGGACCCGACCCGGGCGTCGCCTCCCGTCCACCGCGGCTGTGGGGTCGCCCCGCTCGGTGCGATCGGGCACCGAGGCAACGCTTGCCTCGCGACGCCACGGTCGTCGGCGTTCGTCTGCAGCGACGGTGACCAGCACCCGCCGGGTGTACGCCTCCGGGTCGTGCTCGATCCGGCTCCACCGGCGGTACGTGCGGAGCAACGCCGTCTGCAGCAGGTCGTCGGCTGCCGCGTGGTTCGGTGCGAGCAGCCACGCCAGGCGCATCAGTGACACCGAGCGCGCCTGGACGAAGGCGCTGAAGTCGGCGTCGGTCGTGGCCCCTCCCATGCCCCTTAGACGGACACCGCCCGCTGCGGCGTTGCATGCCTCACTTGAGCAGCCTCGACATCCGCCGGTCGGCGAGGGGCTTGCCGGCGGTCTGGCAGGTCGGGCAGTACTGCAGCGCCGAGTCGGCAAAGCTCACCTCGGCCACGGTGTCCCCGCACACCGGACACGGCTGGCCCGACCGCCCATGCACCCGCAGGCTGGTCTTCTTCTCCCGCTTGAGTTCGGATGCGGCGACCCCGTCGGAGCGCGCGACGGCGTCAGCCAGAGTCGTCCGGATGGCGACGTAGAGGTCGCTCA
>JACCVL010000104.1 GCA_013698185.1 Nocardioidaceae bacterium | reverse complement strand
CGTCCGGGAACAGCTCCTGGGCCCGACTCGCCTGGCTGGTCAGGGTGACACGGTCCTGCGTGCCCCAGACGATGAGCATGGCGCCCGGCAGCGTGCCGCTGGGGGCACCCTCCTGGTCCGGGCCGCTAGCCAGCGCCTTGATCGCCGGGGTGGTGCCGGGCGAGTCCGCAAGGCCGCGCACCTCCTGGATCGCGAAGTCCGCCGGCACGGCCCAGGGCCGGGCGGAGAACTGCGCGAGCAGGGCCGTACGCCCGACGGGGGTGGCGAGCAGTGTCGGCAGTGCCGCACGGAGCCGGCGGAGGAGGGCGACCGAGGCGTTCAACGTGGCGCCGAAGACCTGCTTCTGCCGCGGGCTCCAGAAACCGCCCGGGTCGAGGGCGACCGTCGAACGGCCGAGGCCGCGTCGCGCCATCTCCATCACTAGTCGTGCGCCCAACGAGCTGCCGACGAGGTCGGCCTCGGCGAGGCTCTCCTGGCGCAGATGGGACTCAAGCTCGTCGGCGTACCGAGCGAAGGTGACCTCACCGTCGAAGAGCGGGCTCTGCCCGAAGCCGGGCAGGTCGAGCGCCACCACCTCACGCTCGGCTGCCAGCCCGTCGAGGACGAACCGCCAGGTGCCGGTGTCGGCACCTATCCCGGGGACGAGTACGAGTGGGCGGCCGGTGCCGGTGCGGACGCAGTGCATGCCATCAACGCCTTTCGCTGCAACGAGACAGGGCGGCCCACGGTGCCACAGCGTTGTCTCGAGCGCACGCGGTGGGCGCGCCGACGGGCGCCGGACGCCCGTCTAGGGTGCAGCGGTGGTCGTCGTCTTGTCGCTCGGGTGTGCGCTGGCGTACGGGCTGTCGGACTTCATCGGGGGCCTGCTGTCGCGCCGCATCAGCCCGTGGGCGGTCGCGGTGGTCGGTCAGACCGCGGCCACCGTGCTGACCTTGGCACTCGCCCTGGCGGTCGGGGGACAGCCGACCGCCGGCGACTGGGCCTGGTCGGTGCTGGCGGGTGTGGGCAGCGGGGCCGGCGCGGCGTTCCTCTACCGCGGTCTGGGGGCAGGGTCGATGAGCGTGGTCGCCCCGGTGTCGGCGCTGTTTGCCGCGCTCGTCCCGGTCGGTGTCGCGGTGCTGACCGGTGAACGACCAGCCACCGTGACCTGGCTGGGGGTGGCCTGCGCCTTGCCAGCGATCTGGCTGGTGTCTCGCGTCGACGACCATCCCGATGCCGTGCCGGCTGGACGCGGGCGCGGCGCCGAGCTCGTCGACGGGCTGCTCGCCGGGCTCGGCTTCGGCATCTTGTTCTCCGCCTTGGGTCAGGTGCCTCAGAGCGCCGGCTTCGGACCACTCGCGCTGACGCAGGCGGTCGGGATCGTCGCCACGATCGCCCTCGCCGTCGCGCTGGGAGCGTCGTGGGTCCCCCGCGGCAGGGTTGCCGGCCAGGCGGTCATCGTCGGGGTGCTCGGGACCGGTGCCACGGTGTTGTTCCTGCTGGCCACGCAGACCGGTCTGCTGACCGTCGCGGCAGTGCTGGCGTCGCTCTACCCCGCCTCGACGGTGCTGCTCGCGGCGCTGACGCTGCACGAGCGCATCGGCCGCGGCCAAGGCATCGGCCTGGCGCTCGCGGCGGTCGCGGTCGGGCTCGTCGCCGCCGGCTGAGCGCCCCGCAGGCCGCCGCCCACAGTTGTCACCACCGTACGTCCCTATAAC
This sequence comes from Nocardioidaceae bacterium, assembly GCA_013698185.1. Lineage (GTDB taxonomy): Bacteria > Actinomycetota > Actinomycetes > Propionibacteriales > Nocardioidaceae > JACCVL01. The sequence continues at coordinate 2,928 of JACCVL010000104.1, read as the reverse complement.
CCGGTGTGGCGGTGACAACTCTCAGATGGTGGCGGTCAGGGTGCGCACAGCGGACGTGAAGAAGCCGAGCCCGTCGGTGCCCGGACCGCACAGCGACTCCACCGCATGCTCGGGGTGCGGCATCAGGCCGACGACAGTGCCCGAGGCGTTGCTGATGCCGGCGATGTCACGCAGCGAGCCGTTGGGGTTGGCACCGACGTAGCGCGCCACCACCCGGCCCTCCCCCTCGAGCCGGTCCAGGGTGTCTCCGTCGGCGACGAAGCCGCCCTCGCCGTTCTTGAGCGGCACCACCACCTGCTGTCCCTGCTCGTACGCCGAGGTCCAGGCCGTGGTCGTGGACTCGATGCGCAGCCGTTGGTCGCGGCAGACGAACCTGCGGTGGTCGTTGCGGATGAGCGCGCCCGGCAGCAGATGGGCCTCGCAGAGGATCTGGAAGCCATTGCAGATGCCGAGCACCGGCATGCCGCCTCGGGCTGCCTCAACCACCTCGGTCATCACCGGGGCGAAGCGGGCGATCGCACCGCAACGCAGATAGTCGCCGTAGGAGAAGCCGCCCGGCAGCACGACGCCGTCGACGCCACGCAGGTCGTGGTCGCCATGCCACAGCGGCACCGCCTCGGCGCCCGCGATGCGTACGGCGCGCGCCGCATCGACGTCGTCGAGCGAGCCGGGGAACGTCACCACGCCGAGGCGCATCAGTCCTCGACCCGGATGTCGAAGTCCTCGATCACCGGGTTGGACAACAGCGTGGCGGCCAGCGCGCGGACCTGGTCGAGTCGCTGCGGCGTCACCTCGCCATCGAGCTCGAGCTCGAAGCGCTTACCCTGACGGACGTCGGTCACACCCTCGAAACCAAGGCGGGGCAAGGCACCGTGCACGGCCTTGCCCTGCGGGTCCAGGATCTCGGGCTTGAGCATCACGTCGACGACAACGCTTGCCATGGGCGTGCTCCCTGGTCGGCGATCAGATGGCCGAAGTCTAGGGAGCAGCCGGGTGGTCGGTGGCCACCCCCCCGGGACCTCGTCGAGTGGTGCCATCCGGGTGGGTCGGCTCGGGTTCAGTCCCCTGGTTGGCACCACTCGGCGCCCGGGCGGGCGGCCGGGGCGGTGGCTCGCCGAAGCGACGACCGGTGAGCCGCTCGTAGGCCCGCACGTAGCGCTCGCGGGTGGCCTCGACCACGTCGCCGGGCAGCGGCGGCGGCGGTGCGTCGCCGTGGCGGTCCCAGCCCGACGCCGGTGACGTCAACCAGTCGCGGACGTACTGCTTGTCGTACGAGGGCTGCGGACGCCCCGGCGACCAGTCCTCGGCCGGCCAGAAGCGCGAGGAGTCCGGGGTGAGCACCTCGTCGCCGAGCACGATCGTGCCGTCGCCGTCGGCGCCCAGCTCGAGCTTGGTGTCGGCGAGCAGGATGCCGCGCTCACGCGCGATGCCCTGGGCCCGCTCGTACACCGCGAGCGTCAGCCGGCGCAGCTCGGCGGCGATCTCGGCGCCTACGCTTTGCTGCACCGCCGCGTACGACACGTTCTCGTCGTGCTCGCCGAGGTCGGCCTTCGTCGCGGGGGTGAAGATCGGCTCGGGCAGCCGGCTGCCGTCGACCAGCCCCGCGGGCAGCTCGACTCCGCACACCGTCCCGGTGCGCTGGTAGTCGGCCAGCCCGGACCCAGTGAGGTAGCCGCGGGCCACGCACTCGACCGCGAACATGTCCAGCCGCTGCACGACCAGTGCCCGCCCGGCCCAGTCGGCGGGGCAGCCCGCGGGCAGGTCGGTGCCGACGACATGGTGGGGCACGATGTCGGTGAGCTGGTCAAACCACCACAACGACAGCTGGGTGAGCACCCGGCCCTTGTCGGGGATCGGCGTGGCCAGCACGACATCGAACGCCGAGATGCGGTCGCTGGCCACCATCACCAGCCGGTCGGCGCCCCACGCGTACAGGTCACGCACCTTGCCCGAATGCAGGTGGGTGAGGCCGGCGGGGACGTCCGGCTGCGGCTGAGGTGACGGGCTCACGCCGCAGATCGTAGGGCCGGACGCGCAACCGCTACAGCAGGGCCACGAGAACGAGCGCGAGGGTCGCCGCGGCGACGACACCGACGGAGATGGGCACGGCGGTACGACTTGGCGGCAGCGACTCACCCCGACGCATCGCGTCGTCGACCTCGCGCCACCGCCTGCGCGCGGTGGCGGCGATCACCAGCCCCACCAGGACGAGGATCAGCCCGAGCACGCGGCGCAGGCCCTCATGGTCGACGTCGGGGAGAGCCCCGACCACCGCGACCCCACCGGCCAGCATGGTGAGCGCCGTCCGGACGTAGGCAAGGTAGGTCCGCTCCGCCGCCAGGCTCATGCGGTAGTCCGGCTCGGCACCCCCGGCCGGTGAGTCCTCGGGCATCGCTCAGGCCACCTCAGAGGATGTCGCCGGGGACGTAGGCTGCCGCCTCGGGGTGCTCGCGGACGACCCGGTCCACCCGGGCCGCGACCGCGTCGACCTGGCCGGTGGCGGCACCGGTGAACGACAGCGGCTCACCGACGAGCCCGACGAGCTGGTCGCGGCTCAGCCCGAGCCGTGCGTCGGCGGCCAACCGGTCGAACAGGTCGTTGGTGCTGGCGCCCTGCTCGCGCATGCGCAGCGCCACGGCGACGGCGTGCTCCTTGATCACCGCGTGCGCCTGCTCGCGACCGACCCCGGCGCGCACGGCAGCCATCAGCACCTTGGTGGTGGCCAGGAACGGCAGGTAGCGATCGAGCTCGCGCGCCACGACCGCCGGGTAAGCACCGAAGTCGTCGAGCACCGTAAGCACGGTCTGGAACAGCCCGTCGGTGGCGAAGAACGCGCCCGGCAGCGCGACCCGGCGCACGACCGAGCACGACACGTCACCCTCGTTCCACTGGTCACCGGCGATCTCGCCGGCCATCGACAGGTAGCCG
>JACCVL010000078.1 GCA_013698185.1 Nocardioidaceae bacterium | reverse complement strand
TCCAGCAGATCATCCGGCCGACCGGGCTGGTCGACCCCGAGGTGGTGGTCAAGCCGACCAAGGGCCAGATCGACGACCTCATCCACGAGATCCGCCTGCGCGCCGGCGCGGGCGAGCGGGTGCTGGTCACCACCTTGACGAAGAAGATGTCCGAGGACCTGACCGACTACCTGCTCGAGGCCGGCATCCGCACCCGCTACCTGCACAGCGAGGTCGACACCCTGCGCCGCATCGAGCTGCTGCGCGAGCTGCGGCTCGGCGAGTACGACGTGCTGGTGGGCATCAACCTGCTGCGCGAGGGGCTCGACCTGCCCGAGGTCAGCCTGGTGGCGATCCTCGACGCCGACAAGGAGGGGTTCCTGCGCTCGGGCACGTCGCTGATTCAAACGATCGGCCGCGCCGCCCGCAACGTGTCCGGCCAGGTCCACATGTACGCCGACACGGTGACCCCGTCCATGGAGAAGGCGATCGACGAAACCAACCGTCGGCGGGCCATCCAGGTGGCCTACAACACCGAGCACGGGATCGACCCGACGCCGTTGCGCAAACGGATCGCCGACATCACCGACCTGCTCGCGCGCGAGGACGCCGACACCGAGACGTTGCTCGGCGGCGGCGGGCGTCAGCAGAGCCGGGGCAAGGCACCCGTCCCTGGCCTGCGCAGCCGGGACACCGGCACGTCGCCGCTCGACCTGGGCAGCATGGCCGCCGCCGACCTCGCCCAGCTGGTGCAGGATCTCACCGAGCAGATGCATGCCTCCGCAGCCGAGCTGCAGTTCGAGGTGGCGGCCCGGCTGCGCGACGAGATCGGTGACCTGAAGAAGGAGCTCCGTCAGATGGTGCAGGCGGGTGCCCGGTGACGGCTGCGGCCCGTCTGATAGGCGCCGCCGGTCAGCGTCCGAATTGGCGACGTCAGGCGGGGTCGACCCAGACCGGTGAGGACCAGGCCATCTCACCGTCAGTCTGGAACACCCGGGCGTAGTACCACGCCGGCTCGGTGCTGGTGTCGGTCCAGGTCAGCCGGTGCTCACCGCAGCCCAGCCCCACCAGGCCCCCGACACCGGGCTGCAGCCGCAGTCGGTCCCCGGGACGGGCCGCGACGTCCACGGTCTGGCCGGACAGCCCGGCGAGCCGCACCACCAGGCTGCCCTGCGCCGTCTCGACGGTGACCACGGCGTCGGCGGGACCGATCACCGTGACCTCGACGCTGCCGCGCTGTGCGCCGTATGGCTCTCCGAAGCTCTTGGTCTGGGCGGCCCAGCGCACGCTGCGCCGGTCCGCCGCGACGATCTCGGGGCTCCAGTACGCCGTGGCGACCACCTCGCCGCCGGCCACCTCGAGCCGGCCGCCCCAGTCGGTCGTCGTGGGGCTCATGCCCCACTCCACCCGCAGCGGGACGGCGATCCAGCCGGGCGGGAGACCGAGGTCCGGCAGGGCGCTGTGCACGGTGTTGCCATCGCGTACGACGTCGATGCGGGCCAGCTCGCCGTAGCCGCGCGCATACACCTCGATCGTGCGCGGGCCGGAAAGGGTGGCCTCCTGGCCCATGAACGTGTCGCCGACCCGGAAGTCGACCAGGACGTCGCGGGTGGTCGCAGCAAAGACCCGGCGGGCATGCAGGGCGTCGAAGACCGCGGCCCGGTCGAGCCGCTCGGCGTAGGCGCCGACGTAGCTGGCGCCGTGCCCGTGGTCCGACGACGCGACGAGCCCGAAACGCCGACCGCGACGCAGCCCGTCCAGCACGAAGGTGCCCGGCCTGGTGGCGTCGGCGTACTGCCGGAAGCAGCCGTCGTCCTCGTAGTTGCCGCGGCAGGCCTGGAACACCTCGGTCAACCGCAGGAACCGCGGGTCGTGGTAGTCCCAGTCGTAGGGGACCATCGCTGAGCCGGGGTGGTGCGGGATCGTCACGGCGGGATGCTCGGGGTGCTCGGACAGCCCCTTCCACAGCCCAGCGGGAGTGTCGAAGCCGGCTGCGTAGGCGGAGAAGATCGGTGCGCCACGTGCGACGTCGCCGTAGATGACGTTCTGGTGCCCCATCAGGCCGGTCCACTCGAAGCCGTACATCGGGACGAAGTGGCCGTCCACCCGGAACAGGTCGGCGATCTTCTGGATCGTCCACCACTGGTAGTCGGTGCTGTTCTCGGAGTGGTCGGTCACCGCCCAGAAGTCGTACTCGCAGACGTCCCAGGAGTACCGGTAGAAGTCCTCCAGTGACGGCTCGTCACCGGCGGTGCACCGGCTGATCAGCGAGTGCCGGTGCAGGTCGCCCCAGAACAGGGTGCACCTGTCGTCGCCGACCGTGGTCGAGTACCGCGGGCCGGGCACGCGGGGCGACGCCCACGGCCGGGACTCGCGGCGCTCGGAGCTGTCCACGACGGACAGCACGCCCGTGGCGCCGGGCGTCGGTGGTGTCGCCGCCACGGGGCCGGCGGAGCCGACCGTCGCCTGCCGTACGGTGCCGGTGCGCTGCATGCCGTGCCAGATCACCTCGCCGTGATGGTCCAGCAGCTCGGGGCACTCGCGGCCGCCGAAGCCTTCGGTCCAGGTCAGCCCCCGCTCCAGCCGCCCGTCGCTCTGGAAGGACACCAGCGCCCCCGCGGCGAGCGGCGCGATGGCGGGCTCCTCGAGCGTTCCGTCGCTGCCGCGGATGGTCACCGGCGGCTCCCAGCCGGCCGGGCCCAGCGCCTGGGTGGCCACCTCCCAGTAGAAGGTCATCAGCGGGAGCCGGCGGTGGATCCGGTAGGCGATGGTCAGGCCACCGCCGCTGTCGGCGCAGAGGCGGGGCAGCCCGCCGGGCACGACGTCGAAGCCGGGGGCCAACCGACCGGCTGGCTCGGCGACCGTGTCGTCGCCGACCCGAACCGCCCGCATCGACGCCGAGACCGCGGGGCGCAACTCTGGCGGCACGAACTCGCCCGCCGCCCGCATGCCCTCGATCCTGGTGGGGTCGGAGCCGACGTCGGCGGCCGGTCGGAGACGGGTGGGGCCCGACCCACCGTGTCCTTCGACGCTGATGACGTCGAACGCGCACCACAGCGCCCCGTCTGAGGTGACGGCGAGGCTGGGGTGCAGGGCGTAGTCGCTGCCGCTGGTCAGAGGCCGCGGGGTCGAGAGGGTGCCGTTGACCGCGCGGGTGCGCACGACGATGCGGTAGCTGCCGTCGCGGTACTCGGTCCAGGCGTACGCGCTGCGCCCCCCGGGGAGCACCGCGACGGCCGGATCCCACACGTTCGAGCTGCCCTCGGCCTCGCCGCTGGGGCTGACCTGCTCGGTGCGGTCCCAGCTGCCGTGCCAGCGACGCGAGAACACGGCGAACCTGTTGTCGACTCGTCCCTGCCAGCAGACCTCGACGGTGCCGTCGTCGTGGACGACCACCTCCTGGTTGAACGACGGGTGCGCGGTGTCACTCACCTGGTCCTCGCTGGTCCAGCCGCCGCCCTCGAAGCGTCGACACCACACCGAGACCCCGTTGCCGTCCGCGCGGCCGTAGGCGACCCACGCGCGGCCGTCGGCGTCGACGGCGCTGCTCGGCCGGAAGCAGTCGGCCGGGCCAGCCACGATCTCCTCCGGGACGCCGGGGCCGTCGCCGCCGGTGCGAAGCGCCATCACCCGGTCGCCCTTCCCGGGCTCCCACTCCAGCCAGGCATGCAGCACCTGCCCGCTGGGACCGACGGCGACCGTCGGCCGCGTTGCCACGTCACCACCGGCGATGTCGCTGCTGTCGGCGCGACGGTGGCCCGCGAGCCTCGGTGCCTGCAGCAGTGCCGTGTCGGCGCGGGTCAGGAACTCCGGGATCCGGCCGGCGCCCTCGTCGACCCACATGTACCGCAGCGGGTCGGGGTCCAGCAGCGCGTCGACGGGTGCGACGTCGCGTCCGTCGTCGATGGCGTCGGCCAGTCGACGGTTGAAGGCGAGCACGAGCGCCAGATCAGCGCGCTGCCGGTCGGTGTACTCGCCGCTGAAGTGGTCGATCCCGCAGGCGTGTGTCACCTCCACTTCCCCCGGTCACCGGCGGCGGTGAGGGCGCACGTGACGATGACCTCTCGCTGCACCACTGCCTCCCTGGAGTACCGCGGCGACGTGCATTCGGCAGGCGCTCGTCGATGGCGACAGCATGCCGTGACCGAGGTCTCGCGGGAAGGGACCGCACAAAGAGTCAGTTCTGCAACAACTCGATGCAGGTGATTGACGCGGCGGGTAAAGCGCTATTAGGTCAGGGCAATCCCAGGAGGAGTCACACATGCACGAATCCGAGCGCAGGCTCATCGCGGCGACGTTGGCCGCCGGAGAACGCAGGAGCCTCACCCGGCGCGACGTCCTGCGCGGGCTTGCCCTGGGCACCGGCGCTGTGGTGGCACCGAGCTGGCTGACCGCCTGTTCGGCGAGCGAGCCCGTGGGGGGCACCGCCACCGAAGGGTCCGCCGGCCAGCCCAAGCGGGGCGGCTCGCTGCGGATGGGCGCCGCTGGCGGCGGCCCCAGTGACAGCGTCGATGCCCACAAGCCGGTCACGAAGCCGGACATCGCCCGGGTCCACCAGCTCTACGAGCCGCTGCTCATCCGCGACAACGCGTTCAAGCTGGTCCCGGTCGTCGCCGAGTCGGTCGAGCCGAACGGCGACCTCACGGTGTGGACCGCGCGCATTCGCGAAGGCATCACGTTTCACGACGGCCGGCCGGTGCGCCCCGAGGACGTCATCGCCTCCTTCCTGCGCATCACCGACCCCAAGGACCCGAAGGTGGGGGCGCAGCTGCTGTCGTTCCTCGACCGCAACGGCATGCGCAAGGTCGACGACCGCACCGTGGAGTTCGCCCTCGAGCGTCCGTCGGCGCTGTTCCTCGATGCGATCTCGGAGTACTTCCAAGGCATCGTCCCCGAGGACTACAACCCCGAGAAGCCGGTGGGCACGGGCCCGTTCGCCTTCGACTCCTTCGACCCCGGTCGACAGAGCGTGTTCAGCCGCAACGAGGAGTACTGGCGCGAGGGCGAGCCGTACGTCGACGAGCTGGTGATCATCGACTTCACCGACGACGCCGCCCGGGTCAACGCCTTGATCTCCGGACAGGTGGAGGCGATCGAGTCGCTGCCGTACGGCCAGATCAGTGTCGTCGAGGGGGACCAGAACCTCACCGTGCTCGAGTCGAAGTCGGGCAACTGGAACCCGTTCACGATGCGGGTGGACGTCGAGCCGTTCTCCGACGTCCGCGTGCGCCAGGCGTTGCGGCTGATGGTGGACCGCCAGGAGCTGATCGAGCAGGTCCTGGTCGGGCACGGCTCGATCGGCAACGACCTGTACTGTCCGGGCGACCCGTGCTACAACGACTCGCTGCCGCAGCGCGAGCAGGATCTCGAGCAGGCCAAGTCGCTGCTCAAGGCCGCCGGACAAGAGGGCCTGCAGGTCGAGCTCGTGACCTCCCCGGTGGCGCAGGGCATCGTGGAAGCCGCCCAGGTGCTCGCCGAGCAGGCGCGCGGCGCAGGGGTGGACGTGAAGCTGCGCAAGGTTGACACGGGGGTCTTCTACGGAGACGACTACCTGTCCTGGCCGTTCGCGCAGGACTTCTGGGGCACCCGGTCCTTCCTCGCCCAGGTCGCGCAGGGGTCGTTGCCGACGTCTCCGTTCAACGAGACCCACTGGGCCGACAAGGACTTCGTCTCCCTCGTCGAGTCCGCCGAGCGGGAGGGTGACGAGGACAAGCGCTGTGACCTGATCCAGCAGGCGCAGGAGATCGAGTACGACAGCGGCGGCCACATCATCTGGGGCTTCGTCAACCTGGTGGACGCCTACACCAAGAAGATCAGCGGCCTGGAGCCCAACGTGGCCGGCCACGCTCTGGACAGGTACGGGTTCCGGCATGCCTGGTTCGTCTGAGCGGGCCCGGCACGGAGCGGCGGCGTGAGCCTGGGCCGGCTGGTCGGCCGCCGGCTGCTGGTCGGCGCCCTGATCCTGTTCATCGTGTCCGTGCTGGTGTTCACCGCCAGCCTCTTCCTGCCCGGCGACGCGGCCCGCGCCGTGCTCGGCCGCACCGCCAGCCCGGACCGACTGGCGGCGCTGCGCTCGCAGATGCACCTCGATGACCCACCGCTGCAGCGTTACCTGTCCTGGGCGGGCGACCTGGTCACCGGCGACCTCGGCGACTCCGTCGTCAGCCAGACGCCGGTCGTCGAGCTCATCGCTCAGCGGTCGGTCAACTCGCTGCTGCTGATGGCTCTGGCTGCCCTCATCGCCACGCCGGTGGCGCTGCTGCTCGGCACCTGGAGCGCGCTGCGCCGTGATCAGCTCGCCGACCACCTGACCTCGCTCGCCACGTTGGTGCTCGCGTCGCTGCCGGAGTTCGTCGTGGGAATCGGGTTGCTGTTCGTGTTCTCCACCGGCCTGCTGCGGTGGTTCCCCGCTGTGGTCGACCAGACCCAGGGCGTCCTGGTGCAGCCGGAGGTGCTGGTGCTGCCGGTGGCCACCCTCGTGCTGGCCGTCTCGCCCTACATCACCAGGATGATGCGCGCCACGATGCTCGAGGTGCTCGACAGCGACTTCGTGCACCAGGCCCGGCTCAACGGCGTGCCGGAGCGCCAGGTGTTGTGGCGCCACGCGCTGCCCAACTCGATCGGGCCGGTGGCCCAGGTGGTCGCGTTGCAGCTGGCCTGGCTGGCGGGCGGCATCGTCTTGGTGGAGTTCCTCTTCGACTATCCCGGCATCGGCGAGGGCGTCGTGGATGCCGTCACCAACCGCGACATCCCCACCCTGCAGGCGCTGGTCATGCTGGTGGCGGCGTTCTATGTGGTGGTGAACCTGCTGGCCGACGTCGTCGGCGTGCTCACCAACCCACGACTGCGGACGGCGGGCTCGTGAGCGTCGCCGAGCCCGGACCCATCGGCAACGCGATCGAGCGGGTGTCCGGCGGGCAGGCGCCCGGGCTGCTGCGTCGCTCGCTGGCCGTCGGGCGCACCCGGGCTGGACTAATGATCACGGTGCTCGTCGTCGCGGTGGCCGTGGTCGGGCCCTTCGTGGCGCCGGCGTCCGAGACGGGCTTCGTCGGGGCGCCGTACACACCCGACGCCGCCGGGACCGTGTTCGGCACCGACTACCTCGGCCGTGACGTCTGGTCCCGCTTCCTGTACGGCGGCGTCTCCGTGCTGGCGCTGTCGGGGCTGTGCACGGTGATCGGCGTCGGGGTCGGATTGCTCGTCGCCCTGCTCGCCGGCTACTCACGCACCTGGGTCGACGAGCTGTTGATGCGCACCACCGACGTGCTGCTCGCCTTCCCGGCGATCGTGCTCGCGCTGTTGTTCCTCGCCGTCTTTGAGCCACAGCCGGCGACGGTCGTCGCCACGGTGGCGGCCGGGCACGCGCCGCGGGTCGCCCGGGTGATGCGCGCGGCGGTGCTCGACGTGGCCGGCAGGGACTACGTCCGCGCGGCGGAGTCGATGGGCCTGCGTCGCTGGCCGATCCGGCTCGGTGACCTGCTGCCCAACGTGACCGGCCCGCTGATGGTGGAGACCGGCCTGAGGCTCACCTACTCGGTGGCGCTGGTTGCCGGGCTGGGTTTTCTGGGGCTGTCCGGGCTGGAGGCCGACCAGGCCGACTGGGGCCTGATGATCAACGAGAACAGGCTCGGGTTCACGGTGCAGCCCTGGGCGGTCCTGCTGCCGGTGATCGCGATCGGGCTGCTGACGGTCGGCACCAACCTGGTCGCCGACGGCATCGCCCGCGCCGCCGCCGGCACCGACCGGGAGGTGGGCGGATGAGCGAGGCTCGCAGCGAGCAACGCGGTCTGCGGGTACGGGGCTTGCGGGTGTCCACGAGTGCCGGCGTGCCGGTCGTCGACGGCGTCGACCTGTCGGTGCCCGGCGGCACCGTGCTCGGACTGGTGGGGGAGTCCGGGTCCGGCAAGACGACGGTGGGCACCGCGCTGCTCGGCGGCACCCGGCGTGGGCTGGAGATCGTCGGCGGTTCCGTCCTGCTGGAGGGGACGGATCTCGTCACGCTCAGTGAGACCGAGTTGCGGGGCTGGCGCGGTTCGCGGGTGACCTATGTGCCGCAGGACCCCACCACCGCGCTCGACCCGGCGATGCGGGTGGGCAACCAGGTGCGCGAGGTCCTCGATTGCCACGACTACGGTTCCGGCCCGCACGACAGAGCCCGGCGGGTGAGCGAGGCGTTCGAGGAGGTGGGTCTGCCGACCGACGACGCCTTCACGCGCCGCTATCCCCACCAGCTGTCCGGGGGGCAGCAGCAACGAGTCTGCATCGCCGTGGCCTTCGCCACCTGGCCGGCACTGGTCGTGCTCGACGAGCCCACGACCGGTCTCGACGTCACCACCCAGGCACTGGTGCTCGACACGGTCCGCCGGCTCACCCGTCAGCACGGCTGCGCGGCGCTCTACATCAGCCACGACCTGGCCGTCGTGTCGGCCATCTCCGACGAGGTTGCGGTCCTGTACGCCGGCAGCGTGGTCGAGCAGGCGGCGACGGACGAGCTCGTGCGCCGGCCGCGGCACCCGTATACGTCCCGGCTCGTGGCGGCCGTGCCCGACCTGTCCGGAGACCGTGAGCTCAAGGGCATCCCGGGCGGGGCGCCGAGCCCGAGCACCCGACCGTCGGGCTGTCGGTTCGCGCCCCGGTGCGAGCTGGTGGTGCCGGAGTGCACGACCGAGCTGCCCGAGCTGCGTCTGGTCGCGGACGGTCACCACGCGCGCTGCATCCGCTCCGCCGATGTGACGCCCGCGCATGTGCGCGAACGGCGACGCATCGACGAGATTGACTCTGCACCCCTGCTCAGCATCCACGGTCTGACCGCGCGCTACGGTCGTACGCCGGTGTTGCACGGCCTGTCGCTCGACGTCCCTCGGGGCACCTGCGTCGCGCTGCTCGGCGAGTCCGGCTCAGGCAAGACCACGCTGGCCCGCACGATCGCCGGGCTGCACACCGACGCGGAGGGCGAGCTGCATTTCGGCGGGAACCGGCTTCCGTTCGGCGCCCACCAGCGCGACCGCGAGACCCGGGCGTCGATCGCCTACATCTTCCAGAACCCCTACAGCTCGCTCAACCCCCGCCGCACCGTCGGCGACTCCATCGGCCGGCCGCTGCGCGTCCTGCGCGGCGTCCGCGGCGCCGAGCTCGAGCGCCGGGTCGGCGACATGCTGGAACGCGTCTACCTCTCGGCGGCCTACGCGCAGCGCTACCCCGACCAGCTGTCCGGGGGAGAGCGGCAGCGGGTGGCGGTCGCCCGGGCGCTGATCAGCGAGCCGACGCTGCTGGTCTGCGACGAGATCACGAGCGCTCTCGACGTGTCGGTGCAGGCCAACCTGGTGGGGCTGATCGAGAAGTTCCGGCAGGACCTGGGACTCACCTTGTTGTTCGTCACCCACGACATCGCGCTCGTGCGCAACGTGGCCCAGCAGGTGGCGGTGCTGCAGGAGGGTGCCATCGTCGAGGACGCGTCGACCGAGCAGCTGTTCCACCACCCCAGCCACGACTACACCAAGGAGCTGCTCAAGACGACGCCCCGGTTGGTGTCCTGATCTCTTCGGCCACAGGTGGCCTGCGTGGTCAGCGCACGTCCCAGGGGCCGGGCAGGCTGAGGACACCGGCCGGGGCGAGGCCTGCCGCCGCCAGCAGCCACTCGGCGCCGCTCAGCCCGGACGAAGAAGGCAGCGCTGTCGTCGTCGACTCGCTCGAGTCGGGCAGACGCAGCCGTTCCAACGGGTTGGCGTGAGGCAGGGCCTGCACCTGCACCTCGTCGGCGCTCAGACCGGCACGCCGAGCGGCGCTGTCGACGGCGGTACGCAAGCCACCAAGGCGGTCGACGAGACCGCGTTCGAGCGCGTCGGCGCCGGTCCAGACCCGCCCGCGGGCCAGCGGTTCCAGCTCGCCGTGAGCCATGCCCCGGTCCTCGGCCGCCTTGCGGGTGAAGTCCTCGTACACCTCGTCGAGCCAGCCGTCGAGCCGCTGCCACTGCTCAGCGCTGAACGGGGTGTCGGTGGAGAACATCGTCGCCTGCTGCCCGGCACCGACCGGCTCGACCGCGATGCCGAGGCGCTGGAGGGCGGCACCGACGGCAACTTTCCCGGCCAGCACGCCGATCGAGCCGGTGACGGTGCTCGGCGTCGCGACGACCTCGTCACACGGCATGGCCACGAAGTAGCCACCCGAAGCGGCCACTGTGCCCATCGACGCCACCACGGGCCGTCCGCTCGCTCGCAGCTGCAGCACCTCGCGGCGCACGGCATCGGAGGCGACGTACGACCCACCCGGGCTCACCACGCGCAGCACGACCGCACCCACGTCCGCACGTCGCCCTGCCTCCCGCAGCGCCGCGCACACGCTGTCGGAGCCGGAGCGGCGCCCGCCCGTCGGGCCGGCTCCGCTGCGGCCGAGCCCGATGCCGCCGACGACCGGGACAATCGCCACCACCGGCCGGCGCCGTTGCCGGGCCCGTTCCCGGACGAGCGCCGGTCCCGGCGGCGACCACCGGTGGACGTAGCGCACCGTGAGACGGCCGCCGCTGCCAAGCCGCTCGCGCAGGTCGCCGTACACCTCGTCGCGGTAGCCGAGGCGATCCACCAGGCCGGCGTCGAGCGCCTGTTGCGCACCCAGCGGCGCGGCATCCACGGCGGCCCGGACCTGCTCGGCGGTGCGGCCTCGACGGCGTGCGGTCGTGGCCACCACGGTGCCGAGCAGCGAGCTGGTCAGCTGCTGCAGGGCCTCGCGCTGGGCGTCGGACATCGAGCTGCGCATGAACATGTCGCCGGCGTTCTTGAACTCGTGCCGTTGGCCGATCTGCGGCTCGACGCCCAACCGGTCCAGCAGGCCACGCAGGAAGACACCGCGGGTCGCGACCCCGGTCAGCCCGAGTTGACCGCTCGGCTGCATCCAGATGGTGTCGAAGGCCACGGCCAGCCGATACGCGGTCGTGCCCGCACCCATCTCACCAAAGGACTCCGTCCAGGCCACGGTCGCGCGGCCGCTGGCGGCGAAGCTCTCGACCGCTTCGGCGAGCTCGTCGGCCTGTGACGGCGTCAGTGCGTCCCCGGACACCTGCGCGACGAGCCCGACCACCTGGTCGTGGTCGGTGGCCCGGCGCAGCTGCTCGACAAGTCCCCGAAGCGTGGGAATGCCGCGAGCCCGCAGCGCCGACAGCGGGTCGGCCGGTCCGGTCTCGAGCAGGCCCCGGGACAGGTCGAGCTCGAGCAGGACAGGTTGGCGTGCGCGGCGGCGACCGGCAAGGTCGACGACGGAGGTGAGATCCATGTCTCCACGCTAGCCGCGACGACTCGATGCACCCGGGGCCCCGGGTGCGGGCGCACGTTCGGTGTCGCACCCTGGACCTAAGATCATCGACAGCACCCGTCTCGTCAGCCCGCTCGGAAAGGTCCGCCTGTGGAGATCTCGGCCACCGTCTGGTCGCTCACCATCGGAGTGACCATCGCCGTGCTGCTGTTCGACGTCTTGATCGTCGGACGTCGCCCGCACGAGCCGAGCATGAAGGAGTGCACGGTGTACATCTCGATCTACACCGCGCTGGCGGTCGTGTTCGGGCTCTGGATGTGGGTCGGTTACGGCGGCCGCTACGCCGGGGAGTTCTTCGCCGGCTGGCTCACCGAGTACTCGTTGTCGGTCGACAACCTCTTCGTGTTCATCATCATCATGGGTGCGCTGGGGGTGCCCCGGAAGTACCAACAGGAAGCGCTGCTGGTGGGAATCATCCTGGCGCTGGTGTTCCGAGCGGTCTTCATCGCCCTCGGCGCGGTCGCCATCAACCAGATCTCCTGGATCTTCTACCTCTTCGGCGCCTTCTTGATCTACACCGCCGTGCAGCTGGCGCGGCACGACGACGACGAGGACGACTACGAGGAGAACCGGGTCATCAAGATGATCAAGTCCCGGGTCCCTTCGACCGACGAATGGCACGGGCTCAAGCTCTTCATCCGCGAGAACGGCAAGCGGGTCATGACCCCGATGCTCATCGTCATCGTCGCGCTGGGGTCGACCGACATCTTGTTCGCCCTGGACTCGATCCCCGCGATCTATGGCCTCACCCAGGAGCCCTACCTGGTCCTGACGGCCAACATCTTCGCTCTGATGGGCCTGCGCCAGCTGTACTTCCTGCTCGGCGGCCTGCTCGACCGGCTCATCTACCTGTCGTACGGTCTGGCGGCCATCTTGGCGTTCATCGGCGTGAAGCTGATCCTGCACGCGCTGGCCGAGAACGAGTTGCCGTTCATCAACGGTGGGGAGCACGTCGAGGTCCCGGAGATCCCCACCTGGCTGTCCTTGGTCGTCATTGCGGTGTCGCTGGCGGTGACCGCCACAGCCAGCATCGTGGCCGTGAAGAAGGACCCGTCGAAGGCGTCGCAGGGCAGCGGCGTGCTTGACACCGGGGACGGCGACCCAGACGCCCACGCCGGCGCTGCGACCGACGCGGACGGGTCGGCTGAGTCCGCCGGCGGGTCGACCCGGCTAGGCGCGG
>JACCVL010000186.1 GCA_013698185.1 Nocardioidaceae bacterium | reverse complement strand
GGAGGTCTGCGCCGTCCCAGTTGTCGGAGATGGTCGATCCGGTGAGGATTGCGGTGGCCAGCAGCCCGGCAAGGATCAGGCCCCCGGCTCGACCCAGGAACGCGCCGAGCACGAGCACCAGCCCGATCAGGCCCACGGCCAGCGCGGGGTAGGCGGAGTCAGCCACGTCAGCCCCGGCGAGGTCGACCGTGCCCAGCACCCCTTCGCTGAACACCACCAGGGCGAGGGTGAACCAGAAGAGGATCGGCCCCTTCTTGCGCGGGTTGCGCGGACGCGCGGGGCTCGGTGGGCGCGGAGCCGTGAGGCCCGGACCACCGGCGGGGGAGGAGACGTACGGCGCGGACGCCGGGTCTTCGGCCGAGGGCGCCGCCTGGTCGCGCACGGCCGGGTCGCGTCGGCTCAAGACGACGAGCGCCACGATGCCGACCACGGCCAGCGGCCAGGGGAAGTCGTACCCGCCCCACGAGTCCCCCAGCAGAGCGAGCACGGCGAGCACGCCAACGACGACCAGGGCGACCGAGCGGCTGCGCTCGTCGAGACGCACCGGAGCCGAGCCGGTGGCCTCGTCGGGCACCAGCAGCCAGCAGGCGCCATAGACGATGAGCCCGGCCCCGCCGAAGAAGATGAGCACCACGAAGGCAACGCGCAGGATGAGGGGGTCTATGTCGAGGTGTCTGGCGAGTCCGCCTGCCACGCCCGCGATCTTGCGGTCGGTTCGCGACCGGCGTAGGCGGCCCAGGTCACGGATCTCCTCGCGGGAGGCGCGGGGGCCACTCTCGGTCGTGGTCTCGGTCGGGGTGTCGGGCGGAGTCGTGGTCATGCCTCGAGCCTGCGCCAGCGGGGACCGCTCCACCATCGGGGACGACCCTGATCCTGACCGGGGTTGGACCCGTGCGAATCAGGGGCGGGCCGGGGTCGATCCTCATGGTAGGGAACCCGGCTCTGTGTGACGATCGTGTTCTGATGAGCTCCGCACGTGGCGACGTACGACGCGCCGCCCGCGACACCCAAGAGCCGCTGATCGGCGGGGTGGCCGCTGGTCTGGCACACCATCTGGCACTGCCGGTGCTGTGGGTCCGGGCCGCCTTCGTGGTCACCGCCGCCCTGGGAGGCGTCGGGATCGCCTTCTACGCCGGCCTGTGGATGGTGCTGCCCGCCGACCCTCAGTTCGACAGCGCCACCCCCGGGTTGGAGAGCGCCACCCGCGGGGGTCGTCGCCCCGGGCGCAGCCGCAGGCTCGGTGATGCCGGCCCCGCGATCGCGCTGGCGGCGCTGGCCTTCGGGGCGGTCCTGTTCGTCCAGGCCGTGCTCGGCCGCGGCGCGGTGTTCTGGCCGGTCGTCATCGCCCTGGTCGGCGTCGCACTGCTGTGGCGCCAGGCGGACGAGGCGCAGCGTGAACGGTGGTTGGACACCACGGGCCGGATCGACCCGGTGCGCGCGGTCTTCGGCCGCGGTGGCTGGGCGTCGTACGCGCGGGTCGCAGCCGGCATCATCCTCATCCTCGCCGCGTTCGCGTTGTTCACCCTGCGCAGCGGTTCGCTCTCGATGGCACGTGACGCCACGGCCGCCGGGTTGCTGACGGTGCTCGGCTTCGGCATCGTCGTGGGCCCGTGGGTCTACCGGCTCGCCACGGACCTCACGGCGGAGCGCGCCGAGCGGGTTCGCACACAGGAGCGCGCGGATGTGGCCGCCCACCTGCACGACTCGGTGCTCCAGACGCTGGCACTGATCCAGAAGAACTTCCACGACGGTCCCCTCGTCGCCCGCCTGGCACGCTCGCAGGAGCGCGACCTGCGAGCGTGGCTGTACGCCGGAGAGTCGACCGACGAGCGCACCGTGGCCAGCGCGCTGCGCCTGGTAGCGGCCGAGCTCGAGGACGCACACGGCGTCTCCGTCGAGGTGGTGACCGTGGGCGACTGCGACCTGGTGGAGCCGCTGCGCGCGGTGGTGGCCGCGGCCCGCGAGGCGGTCACCAATGTCGCCAAGCACGCCGGCACCGGCCAGGTGGACGTCTACGCCGAGGTATCGACAACGGTGGTCGACGTGTTCGTGCGCGATAGGGGCGTCGGCTTCGACCCGGAGGCGACTCCCGCGGACCGGTACGGCATCCGCGACAGCATCGTCGGGCGGATGGCCCGGCACGGCGGCTCCGCCGAGGTGCGGTCCACGGCAGGCGAGGGCACCGAGGTGCGCCTGCACCTGCCCCGGCAGGAGGACAAGGACGATGGCTGAGCGCCCAGCTGCCGTGAGCGTCGTTATCGTCGACGACCACGCGCTGTTCCGGACCGGAGTCCGGTCCGAGCTCGGCGACGCGGTCGAGGTCAGGGCCGAGGCCGCCGACGTCGACGAGGCGGTAGCAGCCGTGGCGGCCCATCGGCCCGATGTGGTGCTGCTCGACGTGCACCTTCCGGGTGGCGGCGGCGCGGAGGTGATGCGGAGATGCCATCACCTCGGTCACTCGCCGGAGACCCGTTACCTGGCCCTGTCGGTCAGCGATGCCGCCGAGGACGTGATCGGCACTATCCGGGGTGGCTCCCGCGGCTACGTCACCAAGACCATTAGCGGTCCCGACCTGGTCTCGGCGATCCGTCGTGTCGCCGACGGGGACGCGGTGTTCTCCCCGCGTCTGGCGGGGTTCGTCCTGGACGCGTTCGCCGGGTCCATCGAGGTTGCGGCCGTCGACGAGGACCTGGACCGCCTCACCGAGCGCGAGCGGGAGGTCATGCGGCTCATCGCCCGCGGCTATGCCTACAAGGAGGTGGC
>JACCVL010000244.1 GCA_013698185.1 Nocardioidaceae bacterium | reverse complement strand
CCGCCACCGATGACGAGCACGTCGAGCTCGTCTGCCGCCATGTCTGCCAGTGCCTGGGCGCGCTGGTCGGGTGACAGGGCCACGGCTCTCATCGGCGGCTGGCTCTCGGGGTCACTGGACGTCCACCCAGCCCAGGGTCTTGCTCACGGCCTTCTGCCACTGTGCGTGGCCAGCACTGCGCTGCTCGTCGCTCCACTGCGGTTCCCAGCGCTTGGACTCGTTCCAGTTCTCGCGCAGCTCGTCGGTGTGCTGCCAGAAGCCGACGGCCAGACCCGCCGCGTACGCGGCCCCGAGCGCCGTGGTCTCGGCGACGACCGGCCGGCTGACCGGCACGCCGAGGATGTCGGCCTGGATCTGCATACACAGGTCGTTGGCGGTGACCCCGCCGTCGACCTTCAAGACGTCGAGGTGCACGCCGGAGTCGGACTCCATCGCCTCGGCGACGTCGCGGCTCTGGTAGCAGATCGCCTCCAGGGTCGCGCGGGCCAGGTGGGCCTTGGTGGTGAAGCGCGAGAGCCCGACGATCGCCCCCCGGGCGTCGGCGCGCCAATGGGGAGCGAACAGCCCCGAGAAGGCGGGCACGAAGCAGACGCCGCCGCTGTCGTCGACCTCCTGGGCGAGGGACTCGCTCTGGGCAGCGCTGGCGATGATGCCGAGCTGGTCCCGCAGCCACTGCACCGCCGATCCGGTGACCGCGATGGAGCCTTCGAGGGCGTAGACCGCAGCATCGCCGCCGAAGCGGTAGCAGACCGTCGTGAGCAGGCCGGCCTGTGACCGGACGATCTCGGTGCCGGTGTTCAGCAGCATGAAGTTGCCGGTGCCGTAGGTGTTCTTGGCCTCGCCGGGGCTGAAGCAGACCTGCCCGACGGTTGCGGCCTGCTGGTCGCCGAGGATGCCCGTGATCGCCACCTCGCCGCCGAGGGGGCCGGCACTGAGGGTGCTGCCGTACCCGCCGGGCTCGGAGCTCGAACGGATCTCGGGAAGCATCGACCGCGGGATGCCGAAGAGAGCGAGCAGCTCGTCGTCCCAGTCGAGCGTCTGGAGATCCATCAGCATGGTGCGGCTGGCGTTGGTGACATCGGTGACGTGCACGCCGCCGTCGACCCCGCCGGTGAGGTTCCAGACCAGCCAGCTGTCGGTGGTGCCGAAGAGCGCGTCGCCGTTGGTGGCGGCCGCGCGGACGCCGTCGACGTTGTCGAGGATCCACTTGATCTTGCCGCCGGCGAAGTACGTGGCCGGCGGCAGGCCCGTCTTGTGCCGGATGGTGTCGCCGTGGCCGTCGCGCTCCAGCGCCGCGGCGATCGCGTCGGTGCGGGTGTCCTGCCACACGATCGCGTTGCACAGCGGCTCGCCGGTCGTCTGGTCCCACACCACGGTGGTCTCACGCTGGTTGGTGATGCCCAGCGCCACCAGGTCGGCCGCGGTGAGATCGGCCTCGCGCAGGGCCGCCTCGATCACCTCGCGGGTATGCGTCCAGATCTCCGCGGGGTCGTGCTCCACCCATCCCGCCCTGGGCAGGATCTGCTCATGCTCGAGCTGGTGGCGGGCCACCTCGTTGCCACTGTGGTCGAAGACCATGAAGCGGGTGCTCGTGGTGCCCTGGTCGACTGCGCCGACGTACTCGGCCATGGGCGGCCTCCTGTGTCTGCGGCGTGGCTGTCCGTCGACCCTATGACCGGCGTACCGGTCGGCGCAGGCCAGCCCGCCACCGGGCCACCCGAGTCACCCTTGGCGCTCGACCACCTGCGTCGGCGCACCGTGCACGGCGGGGATCTGGCCCATCCGGCCGGCCTGGAAGTCCTCGAACGCCGCAATCACCTCGGCCCGGGTGTTCATCACGAACGGCCCGGCCCAGACCAGCGGCTCCCGGATGGGCAGCCCGCCGAGGATCACGACCTCCATCGTGGGCGTCGCCGTCTCCTGGCCGGCCGCCGCGCCGACCTCGACCACGTCACCGGCGCCGAGCACAGCCAGCTGGCCGGTGCTCACCGGCTGGCCGTGCTGACCGACCGTGCCGTGTCCGGCGAGCACGTAGACCAGCGCGTTGAAGTCCCGGCGCCACGGCAGCCGCAGCCGCGCGGTCGGCGCGATCGTGGCGTGCACCATCGCCATCGGCGTGTGGGTCGATCCGGGGCCGGCGTGACCGTCGACGTCACCGGCGATGACCCGTACGAGGGCGCCGGAGTCCGGCGTGGTCACGAGCGCGACGTCGCCGCCGCGCAGGTCCTGGTAGCGAGGCTGGGTGAACTTCATCGCCCGGGGCAGGTTGACCCACAGCTGCAGGCCGTGGAAGAGCCCGCCGGACTGCACCAGCCACTCCGGCGGCTCTCGATGTGCAGCAGGCCGGAGCCCGCGGTCATCCACTGGGTGTCCCCGTCGGTGATGGTGCCGCCGGCTCCCTGGCTGTCGTTGTGCTCGAAGACGCCGTCGAGCATGTAGGTCACGGTCTCGAAGCCACGGTGCGGGTGCCACGGAGTGCCCTTGGGCTCGCCCGGTGCGTAGTCCACCTCGCCCATCTGGTCCATGTGGATGAACGGGTCGAGCTCGGCGACGTCCACGCCGGCGAAGGCCCGGCGGACGGGGAAGCCCTCCCCCTCGTAGCCCTGCGGTGCGGTCGTGACCTGCTTGACGGGGCGGGTCGTCGCCTCGGCTCCGCGCTCGGCCAGGCGGGGCAGGACGGTGCTGTCGTCGACGGTGACAGCGGGCATGGCGTGCCTCCTCGGGGGTTGCGGTGGTGCTCAGTGGTGCACTGCCTGCTGCAACTATAGTTGAGTGTTCAATGTTCCGTTTCAGCGGGTGCGGCGGGTGGCCTGGGCGCTGCTACAGTTGCCCGTTGCACCGGCGCCATTAGCTCAATTGGCAGAGCAGCTGACTCTTAATCAGCGGGTTCGGGGTTCGAGTCCCTGATGGCGCACA
>JACCVL010000171.1 GCA_013698185.1 Nocardioidaceae bacterium | reverse complement strand
GAGCGCGGCAAGGCCGCGCACGACCACTGGGACGAGCAGTTCGACGCGTGGCGCGCCGGCGCCGGCGACCGTGCCGAGCTGTGGGGCCGCCTGACCGAGCGGCGGCTACCCGACGGTTGGGCCGACGACCTGCCCACCTTCCCGGCCGGTGAGGACGTGGCCACCCGCAAGGCTTCCGGCAAGGTTCTGAACGCGCTCGCGCCGGTGCTGCCCGAGCTGTGGGGTGGCTCGGCCGACCTCGCCGAGAGCAACAACACCACCATGGACGGCGAGCCGTCCTTCATCCCCGAGAGTGCTCAGACCGGCATGTGGGCGGGCAACCCGTACGGCCGCACCCTGCACTTCGGCATCCGCGAGCACGCGATGGGCGCCATCCTCAACGGTATCGCGCTGCACGGCGGCACCCGGCCGTACGGCGCCACCTTCCTGACCTTCAGCGACTACATGCGCCCGTCGGTGCGGTTGGCGGCCCTGTCGCAGATGCCGGTGCTGTACGTGTGGACCCACGACTCCATCGGTCTCGGCGAGGACGGTCCCACCCATCAGCCGATCGAGCACCTAGCGGCGCTGCGGGCGATCCCGGGTCTCGACGTCGTCCGGCCGGCTGACGCCAACGAGGTCTCCGTCGCTTGGCGCACCGCGCTGGAGCACAACGACCGCCCGGCCGGGCTGGTGCTGAGCCGGCAGAACCTGCCCACGTTCCCCCGCGACGAGGACGGCTTCGCCTCCGCCGAGGGGGTCGCCCGCGGGGCGTACGTGCTGATCGACGCCGCCGACACCGACGGCAGCCCGGTCGAGCCCGACGTGGTGCTGGTCGGCACCGGCTCGGAGGTGCAGATCGCGGTGGCCGCACGGGAGCAGCTGGCCGACGACGGCGTGCACGCCCGGGTGGTGTCCATGCCGTGCCACGAGTGGTTCGGCGAGCAGGACCAGGCTTACCGCGACTCCGTGTTCCCCCCTGGGGTCCGGGCCCGCGTCAGTGTCGAGGCGGCAGTGGCCCAGGGATGGCGCGACATCGTCGGGGACGCCGGCCGCTCGATCTCGATCGAGCACTACGGCGCGTCGGCCGACTACAAGACGATCTACCAGGAGTTCGGCATCACCGCGGAGGCCGTCACCGCCGCCGCACACGAGAGCGTGGCCGCCGCCCGCGGCTGAGTTGACCACAGGCTCACCACCACCGAGCAACCGGAGGCACTCAATGACCGACAGCAAGCTGCAAGAACTCTCCGACCAAGGGGTGGCCGTCTGGCTTGACGACATCTCCCGTGAACGGCTGTCCGGCGGCGGTCTGGCCGCGCTGCGCGACCGTGGCGTCGTCGGTGTCACGTCCAACCCGACCATCTTCGCCGCCGCGCTCAAGAACGCCGACGACTACGCGGAGCAGGTCCGTGACCTGAGCGTACGCGGGGTATCTCTGGAAGAGGCCGTACGCGCGATCACCGCCTACGACGTGCGCTGGGCCTGCGAGGTGTTCGCACCGACGTTCGAGTCGACCGATGGACGCGACGGCCGGGTCAGTCTCGAGGTCGACCCCCGTCTTGCGCGCGACACGGTGGCCACCACGGCCGAGGCGCGAGCGCTGTGGTGGCTGGTCGACCGGCCCAACCTGCTGATCAAGATTCCGGCGACGCAGGAGGGGCTGCAGGCCATCACCGACACGATCGCCGAGGGCATCAGTGTCAACGTCACGCTCATCTTCGGACTCGACCGCTACGAGGCGGTCATGGACGCCTACCTGTCCGGGCTCGAGCACGCGCAGGACAACGGCCACGACCTGTCCACGATCTACTCGGTGGCGTCGTTCTTCGTCAGCCGGGTCGACTCCGAGGTCGACAAGCGGCTCAAAGAGATCGGTGGCGACGAGGCCGACTCGCTGCTGTCCAAGGCGGCGCTGGCCAACGCCCGGCTCGCCTACGAGCGCTATGAGCGGGTCATCGCCTCGCCGCGGTGGGCGTCGCTGGCGGCGGCCGGCGCCAACCCGCAACGACCGCTGTGGGCTTCGACCTCGGTCAAGGACCCGTCGTTGCCCGACACGCTCTACGTCGACAACCTGGTCGCCGAGGACACCGTGAACACCATGCCCGAGCCGACGCTGGAGGCCGTCGCCGACCACGGTGACGCCTCCGCGGACACCGTGACCGGCAGCTACGACGACGCGCGCGACGTCCTGGACCGGTTGGCGAAGCTGGGGATCGGCTACGACGACGTGATCGCGGTGCTCGAGCGCGAAGGCGTGGAGAAGTTCGAGAAGTCGTGGGCCGAGCTGCTCGACACCGTGCGCACGGCGCTCGACAACGGCTCCGCGGGCGGCGCGGAGGTCAGCGCGCAGTGACGGCCTGGAGCTCGAGCTCGTCCGACGGGTCCGCCGGCACCTACGAGCTGACGTTCGCCTACCGCGACGAGCCGGCCTACGCAGCGGCGGTGGAGGGCCTGGTCGCCGACAGGGTGGCTGCGGGTATCGCCCGGCGGGATCCGTCGCTGTGGGGCGCCGAGGCCGAGGACGAGGCGAGCAAGCGGCTGGCCTGGGTCGACCTGCCCGAGCAGTCCCGCCCGCTGGTCGAACTGATCGAGAGCCTGCGAGCCAAGCTGGCCGACCAGGGCGTCGATCACGTCGTGCTCTGCGGCATGGGCGGGTCGTCGCTGGCGCCGGAGGTCATCACCGCCGCGGCGGGCGTGGCGCTGACCGTGCTGGACTCCTCCGACCCGACGTCGGTACGGGCGGCGCTGGCTGAGCAGCTCGAGGCCACCGTCGTGGTGGTCTCGAGCAAGTCCGGCAGCACTCTGGAGACCGACAGCCAGCGACGTGCCTACGAGCAGGCCTTCCGCGACGCGGGCATCGACCCGAGCGACCGGATCGTCGTCGTCACCGACCCGGGGTCGCCGCTGGACGAGGCCAGCCGCAAGGCTGGCTACCAGGTGTTCAACGCCGACCCGGAGGTCGGCGGGCGCTACTCGGCCCTGACCGCCTTCGGCCTGGTGCCCAGCGGGCTGGCCGGCGCCGACCTGACCGCCCTGCTCGACCAGGCCGCCGCGATCGCGCCCGACCTGGCCGCCGACTCCGTCGACAACCCGGGCCTGCGCCTGGGCGCCCTGCTCGGCGTCGCCGCCCAGCAGGGCGTCGACAAGCTCGTGCTCGCCGACGTGGACTCCGGGGCACCCGGCTTCGGCGATTGGGCCGAACAGCTGGTTGCCGAGTCGACGGGCAAGCACGGCACCGGCATCCTCCCGGTCGTCGTCGAGAGCATCGACGCTCCGAACGCACGCCCCAGCACCTACGACTCGGTCGTGGTGGCCCTTGGTTCCGGTCACCCCCTCGACGCCAGCCCCCCGGCCTCCGGCTGGGGCGCCGTGGTCGATGCCCCGCTCGGCGCACAGATGCTGCTGTGGGAACACGCCACCGTCGTCGCCGGGCGGGTGCTCGGCATCAACCCGTTCGACCAGCCCGACGTGGAGAGCGCCAAGTCCGCGGCGCGGGGCTTGCTGGAGGACCGCAGCGCCGCACCCGAGCCCGAGTTCACCGAGGGTGCGGTCAAGGTCCGCGCCGCCGGTGGCCTGCGCCTGGACGGCGTCGACACCCTGGCCGGTGCCGTCGAGGCGTTGCTGGCCACGCTGGACACCGGTCGTGGCTACCTGGCGGTGACGGCGTACCTGGATCGTGGCGACTCGGCCCGGCTGGCCGATGTCCGGGCGGCGCTCGCCGCGCGGACCGGCCGGCCGACGACGTTCGGGTGGGGACCGCGTTTCCTGCACTCCACCGGCCAATACCACAAGGGCGGGCCGGCCACTGGCGTCTACCTGCAGGTGACCGGCGACCCGGCCGAGGACCTCGACGTGCCCGGGCGCGACTTCACCTTCGGTGAGTTCATCGCCGCGCAGGCCGCCGGTGACGCCCAGGTGTTGGCCGATCGGGGGCGGCCGGTGCTCGCCCTGCACCTCACCGCGCGCGCCGAGGGCCTTGACCAGCTGCTCGAGGCGCTGCGGTGAGTCTCGGCTCCAACCCTCTGCGCGACCCGCAGGACCGGCGGATGCCGCGTATCGCCGGCCCGTGCGGGCTGGTGCTCTTCGGCGTCACCGGCGACCTGTCCCGCAAGAAGCTGATGCCGGCGGTGTACGACCTGGCCAACCGGGGACTGCTGCCGCCCGGCTTCGCCCTGGTCGGGTTCGCCCGGCGGGACTGGGCCGACCGGGACTTCGCCAAGGTCGTGCACGACGCGGTCAAGGAGTACTCGCGGACCCCGTTTCGGGAGGAGACCTGGCAACAGCTGGCCGAGGGCTTCCGGTTCGTGCGCGGCGAGTTCGGCGACGGCGCGTCCTTCGAGCGGCTGCGCGAGACCGTCGAGGAGCTGGACGAGGCCCGTGGCACCTCGGGCAACCATGCCTTCTACCTGTCGATCCCACCGGATGCCTTTCCCGACGTCGTCGGTCAGCTCAAGGAGCACGGCCTGGCCGCCGGCGATGGCTCGTCCTGGCGCCGGGTGGTCATCGAGAAGCCCTTCGGGCACGACCTGGCCTCGGCACGGGCGCTCAACAACGTGGTGTCGGAGGTCTTCCCCCCCGAGTCGGTGTTCCGCATCGACCACTACCTCGGCAAGGAGACGGTCCAGAACATCCTGGCGTTCCGGTTCGCCAACGCGATGTTCGAGCCGGTCTGGAACTCCAACTACGTCGACCACATCCAGATCACGATGGCCGAGGACATCGGGATCGGCGGCCGGGCCGGCTACTACGACGGGATCGGGGCCGCCCGCGACGTGATCCAGAACCATCTGCTGCAACTGATGGCACTCATCGCGATGGAGGACCCAGCCTCGTTCGAGGCGCGCAACCTGCGGCTGGAGAAGCAGAAGGTGCTGTCGTCGGTGCGCATCCCCGAGCGCCTCGACCTGCACACCGCCCGTGGACAGTACTGTGCCGGCTGGCAGGGTGGGCAGAAGGTCATCGGCTACCTCGACGAGGACGACATCCCCAACTCGTCGGCCACCGAGACCTACGCAGCGATCCGGCTCGACGTCGAGAACCGCCGCTGGGCGGGTGTGCCCTTCTACCTTCGCACCGGCAAGCGACTGGGTCGACGGGTCACCGAGGTGGCGGTCGTGTTCAAGCCGGCTCCGCACCTGCCGTTCACCCAGACCTCGACCGAGGAGCTCGGCAGCAATGCCCTGGTCATGCGCATCCAGCCCGACGAGGGCGTGACTCTGCGTTTCGGCGCCAAGGTGCCGGGCACGGCGATGGAGCTGCGCGACGTCAGCATGGACTTCGCCTACGGCGGCGCGTTCGTGGAGTCCAGCCCCGAGGCGTACGAGCGGCTCATCCTCGACGTGCTGCTCGGCGACCCGCCGCTGTTCCCGCGCCATGAGGAGGTCGAGCTGTCGTGGAAGATCCTTGACCCGATCGTGCAGTGGTGGGCCGACAACGACAAGCCCGAGCCCTATTCGTCCGGCTCCTGGGGACCGGCGTCCGCCGACGAGATGCTCGCCCGCGACGGCCGCTCCTGGCGGCGTCCATGACCAGCGAGCGGAGCCGCAACTGATGCGCGTCGACCTCACCGACACCAACGCCAGCACGGTCTCGTCGGCCCTGCTGCAAGCCCGTCTGCGCGCCGGCAGCCCCACGATGGGGATGGTGCTGACCTTCGTCGTCGTCACCGACGAGTCCACCCACGACCAGGCCATGAGCGACGCCCGGACGGTGTCGATGGAGCATCCTTCCCGGATCCTCGGCGTCCTGCGCGGCGCTCGCCGGGGGCGGCCACGACTCGACGCCGAGGTGTCGGTCGGGCAGGGGGCGTCGGGCGAGACGGTGCTGCTCCGGCTGTCCGGCGAGCTCGTCGACCACCCGGTCTCGGTGGTCACGCCACTGCTGCTGCCCGACTCGCCAGTGGTGGTGTGGTGGCCGACCAACGCTCCGGAGGATCCGGCGCGGGACCCACTCGGACGGCTGGCGTTACGACGCATCGCCGATGCCGCGGCAGCGACCCGCGCACCCACCGAGGTCCTGAAGCGCCGGGCTCGACACTACGAGCCCGGAGACACCGACCTGGCCTGGACCCGGCTGACGCCGTGGCGCGCGCTGCTCGCCGCCGGGCTCGACCAGCACCCGGTGCGCATCACCGGTGCGACCGTCGAGGCGACCCGCGCGAACCCCAGCGCCGACCTGATGGCGGCCTGGCTGCGATGTCGCCTGAGCGTCGACGTCGACCTCACCGTCAGCGACGGTCCGGGGATCACCCGGGTCGCGCTGCACTCCCGCCACGGCGACATCGCCCTGGACCGCCCTGACGGCCGCCTGGCGTACTTCACCATTCCCGGTGAGGCCGACCGTCCCGTGGCCCTGCAACGTCGAGTGACCGCCGAGCTGCTGGCCGAGGAGCTGCGCCGCCTCGACAACGACGACATCTACCAAGATGCCGTCCAGGTCCTGGCGCTCTCGGGGCGGGGCCGCAAGCGCAAGGCGCCCCGCCCGCCGGCGAGCGAGAGCAGCGCACCGCCGAGCGCGCGGGTGGCCAAGCAGACCGACACCCGGGGCAGGTCGAAGAAGGCCTCGTCGTCGTGACCGCCACGCCGATCGTCGAGACGCACCGAACCGCCGAGGAGCTGGCCGGTGCCACTGCGGCACGTCTGGTCACCCGGCTGGTGGACGCGCAAAGCGCCGGCCGCCGCCCGCACATCGTGCTCACCGGCGGGACCATCGCGCGCGCGGTCCACCGGGCGCTGCGTGACTCCCCGGCGGTGGCGTCGATCGACTGGCACCGGGTGCAGGTGTGGTGGGGCGACGAGCGGTTCGTCGCCGCGGACGATCCGGAGCGAAACGAGCTGCAGGCCCGGGTGGACCTGCTCGACGCGCTGCCGCTCGACCCGGCTCTCGTGCACCCGGTCGCAGCCAGCGACGGCGTCCACGGCGACGACCCCGAGGCGGCGGCCGAGGCGTACGCCGCGGAGCTCGCCGCGTGTGCCCTGCCCGAGGACCATGCCGAGGTACCGACGTTCGACGTCCTCATGCTCGGCGTCGGCCCGGACGGCCATGTGGCCTCGCTGTTCCCCGAGCATCCCGGCTTGCACGAGACCCGCAGTGTCGCCGCGGTGCGGCATTCCCCGAAGCCACCGCCCACTCGGGTGAGCATGACGTTCCCGACGTTGGCCCGGGCCCGCGAGGTCTGGTTCATCGCGTCGGGGGAGGGGAAGTCAGCCGCCGTCCGCAACGCCCTGGGCGGCGCCGGTCACCTGCAGGTGCCCGCGGCCGGACCGCGGGGAATCGAGCGGACCGTGTGGTTGCTCGACCACGCCGCCGCAACGGCGCTGCCGGCGGGACTGCGTCAACCTGGGGCGCGCTGACCGGTCAGTAGATGACCTCGCCCCGCTTGCGCTTGCTGCGCAAGCTGGCGAGCGCGTCATCGAGGATCTCTTGTGCCTCGGCGTCGGAGCGGCGCTCCTTCACATACGCCAGGTGCGTCTTGTAGGGCTCGATCCGCGGCGGTGGCGGGGGGTTGTCGGAGTCGCGGCTGGCTGGCAGCCCGCACCGCGGGCAGTCCCACTGCTGAGGGATGGCGGCGTCCAGGGCGAAACTGGGCGTCGTCTGATGCCCGTGCGCGCAGAAGTACGACACCGTCTGGCGCGGTGCGGACTCCCCCCGCTCGGCCTCGCCCATCGGCCCGGCGCCGACCCGGCTGCCGCGGATGGCAGAGCCTCCAGCCACGTCACTGTCTCCTTCTCGTCATCACGCTCGGGCAGTTACACGCGTTCGGTGCACATCTTATGCTGCGATCAGACACCGGCCTTGAGCAAGACTCCGAGCGCGAACACGCACAGCGCCCAGACCAGACCGATGCCGACGGTGATGCGGTCGAGGTTGCGTTCGGCCACCGAGGAGCCGCCCAGGCTGGACGACATGCCGCCACCGAACATGTCGGACATCCCGCCGCCACGGCCCTTGTGCAGCAGCACCAGCAGGATCAGCAGCAGGCTCGCGATGATCAGCACGATCGACAGGATCACAATCACGGCGCCACAGCCTCATTCGTCAGTCGTCGGGCGGCCGGTCGGCCGGCGGCCGACCTCACAGCACGGGCAGGTCGTAGAAGCGGCAGATGCCGGCGAACTCGTCCACCTGCAGGCTGGCCCCTCCGACGAGCGCGCCGTCCACGTCCGGCTCGGCCATCAAGGCGGCGACGTTCGCCGCCTTGACCGAGCCGCCGTAAAGGATACGCACCGCGTCAGCCGCGTCGCTCCCCCACGTCGTCTCGACCTGCGTACGGATCGCTGCGCAGACCTCCTGGGCGTCTCCGGGAGTGGCCACCTCGCCGCTGCCGATCGCCCAGACCGGCTCGTAGGCCACCACCAGGCCAGCGACCTGCGCGGCCCCCAGCCCGGCGAGTGAGCCGGTGACCTGCCCCAGCACGTACTCGACGTGACTGCCGGCCCGTCGCACGTCGAGGCCCTCACCGACGCACACGATCGGCGTGATCTCTGCGGCCAGCGCCCGGCCAGCCTTGGCATTGACGAGGGCGTCGTCCTCATGGTGCTGCTCGCGACGCTCGGAGTGACCGACCACGACGTAGCGGCAACCCAGCGCTGCCAGCATCGCCGCGGTGACCTCGCCGGTGTGCGCACCGCCGTCGTGCGCCGATACGTCCTGGGCACCGTAGGCAAGCTCCAACCGGTCACCGTCGACGAGGGTCTGGACGCTGCGCAGGTCGGTGAACGGTGGGATGACCACGACCTCCGAGCGGGTGGCGTCGTGCTTGCGGTCCTGCAGCGTCCATGCCAGCCGCTGCACGAGGACCACCGCTTGGTGATGGGTGAGGTGCGACTTCCAGTTCCCTGCCAGCAGGGGGAGCCGACCGGTCGGTGTCACCGTCATCGAGTCAGTCTTCCAAGACCGTGAGGCCGGGCAGGGTCTTGCCCTCGAGCAGCTCCAGGCTGGCTCCCCCGCCGGTCGAGATGTGTCCGAAGGCGTCGTCGGCGAAGCCGAGCTTGCGCACCGCGGCGGCCGAGTCCCCGCCACCGACGACCGTGAGACCGTCGCACTCGGTCATGGCCTGGGCCACTGCGCGGGTGCCGTGGGCGAACTGGTCGATCTCAAAGACACCCATCGGGCCATTCCAGAACACGGTGGCCGCGGCACGCAGCTCGGCGGCGAAGACCGCAGCCGAGTCGGGTCCGATGTCGAGTCCGAGCGCGGTGGCCGGGATCTGGTCGGCCGGGACGACGCTGGCACGAGCGTCGGCGCTGAGCTCGTCGGCGATGACGATGTCGGTCGGGAGGACGATCTTCACTCCCGCTGACCGGGCCCGCTCGAGATAACCGCGAACGGTCTCGAGCTGGTCGTCTTCGAGCAGGCTGCGTCCCACCGGGTGCCCCTGGGCGGCGAGGAAGGTGAACACCATGCCACCCCCGATGAGCAGGACGTCGGCACGGCCGATCAGGCTGTCGATCACCCCGAGCTTGTCGGACACCTTCGACCCGCCGAGTGCCACCACGAACGGCCGTTTGGGTCCGTCGACGAGCCGGCTGAGCACCTCGACCTCGGCGCGGACCAACTCACCAGCGGCATGGGGCAGCCGGACGGCGACGTCGAACACACTGGCCTGCTTGCGGTGCACGACACCGAATCCGTCAGACACGTAGACGTCGGCGAGGCCCGCGAGGCGGTCGGCCAGCTCGCCACGCTCGGCGTCGTCCTTGCTGGTCTCACCCGGCTCGAAGCGGACGTTCTCGAGCAGCGCGACCCCGCCGTCAGCCAGCGCGTCGACGGTGCTGCGGGCGCTGGGGCCGGCAACGTCCGCGGCGACGGTCACGTCGGTACCCAGCAGCTCGCCGAGGCGGCGCCCGACCGGCGCGAGCGAGAACCGCTCGTCGGGTGCCCCCTTGGGCCGCCCCAGGTGGGCGGCCACCACCACCTTGGCGCCGGTGTCGCGCAGGCGTTGGATCGTCGGCACGCTGGCCCTGAGGCGGCCGTCATCGGTGATCCGCGAGCCGTCGAGCGGGACGTTGAGGTCACTGCGGACCAGCACGGTGCGCCCGCGCAGGTCACCCAGGTCGTCGATCGTGCGCATCAGCCCTGCGCGGAGACGTAGGCGACCAGGTCGACGAGACGGTTGGAGTAGCCCCACTCGTTGTCGTACCACCCGACGACCTTGACCTGGTTGCCGGTCGCCTTGGTCAGACCGGCGTCGAAGATGCACGAGGCCGGGTCGGTCACGATGTCGGAGGAGACGATCGGGTCGTCGGTGTAGCGGAGGTACCCCTTCATGGTGCCCTCGGCGGCCGCCTTGACGACCGCGTTGACCTCGTCCGCAGATGCCTCGCGCGCCAGGTTGACGGTCAGGTCGGTGGCCGAGCCGGTGGGGATCGGCACCCGGATGGCGTACCCGTCGAGCTTGCCCTTGAGCGTGGGCAGCACCAGCCCGATGGCCTTGGCGGCACCGGTGCTGGTCGGCACCAGGTTGATGGCCGCGGCGCGGGCACGGCGCAGGTCCTTGTGCGGACCGTCCTGCAGGTTCTGGTCCTGGGTGTAGGCGTGGATCGTGGTCATCAGACCGCGCTCGATGGTGAACTCGTCGTGGATCGCCTTCGCCATCGGCGCCAGGCAGTTCGTCGTGCACGAGGCATTGCTGATCACCGTGTGGGCATCGGCGTCGTAGTCCTCGTGGTTGACGCCCATCACGACCGTGAGGTCCTCGTTCTTGGCCGGCGCGGAGATGATGACCTTCCGGGCGCCCCCCTCCACGTGCGCCCGCGCCTTGGCGGCGTCGGTGAACAGCCCGGTGGACTCGACCACGATGTCGACCCCGAGGTCGCCCCACGGCAGCGCGCTGGGGTCGCGCTCGGCGAAGATGCGGACGTTCTTGCCGTTGACGGTGATGCCGTCGTCGTCGGCCTCGACGTCGCCGGCGAGTCGGCCCAGGATCGAGTCGTACTTCAGCAGGTGCGCGGTCGTCGCGTTGTCGGTGAGGTCGTTGGCTGCCACGATCTCGATGTCGGCGCCGGCCGCCTCGACGGCGCGGAAGAAGTTGCGGCCGATCCGGCCGAAGCCGTTGATGCCTACACGAATGGTCACGGTGAAGGTCTCCTCGCAGCGGGTTGTCGGCGGGTGCCCGGCACCGGGTCGCGGTGCCGGCACGACACCCGAGCCTATCGGCTCTGTGCGGAGGAGCCGCCGGTGCGGGTCACGTCTCGGATCACGGACCGGCGTCGAGCATCTCCGGGGTCAGCGTCGAGTCCGTTCCGGGTATGCCGGTCTCCTCCGCACGCTTGTCGGCCATCGCCAGCAGCCGCCGGATGCGCCCGGCGACGGCGTCCTTCGTCAGGGGCGGGTCGTGCAGCTGACCGAGCTCTTCGAGACTCGCCTGCTTGTGCTCCAGGCGCAGGCTGCCGGCCTGACGCAAGTGATCGGGGATGTCGCCGTCGAGGATCTCCAGCGCCCGTTCCACGCGCGCCCCGGCGGCGACGGCGGCCCGCGCCGAGCGACGCAGGTTGGCGTCGTCGAAGTTGGCGAGCCGGTTCGCCGTGGCCCGCACCTCGCGGCGCATCCGGCGCTCCTCCCATGCCAGCAGGCTCTCGTGCGCACCGAGTCGGGTGAGCAGCGCGCCGATGGCGTCGCCATCACGGATCACCACCCGGTCGACGCCTCGAACCTCCCGGGCCTTGGCCGGGACACCCACCCGGCGCGCCGCACCCACGAGGGCGAGCGCGGCCTCAGGGCCTGGGCAGGTGACCTCCATGGCACTGGACCGTCCCGGTTCGGTCAGGGACCCGTGGGCGAGGAACGCGCCCCGCCAAGCGGCAACGGCATCACAGGCGGCACCGGACACCACCTGCGGCGGCAAGCCACGTACGGGCCGGCCGCGCTGGTCGAGCAGGCCGGTCTGGCGGGCCAGCGCCTCGCCGTCCTTGATCACGCGGACGACGTAGCGCGTACCCCGTCGAAGGCCCCCGCTGGACACCACCACCACCTCGCTGCGGTGACCGTAGACATCGGCGAGGTCCCGGCGCAGACGTCGAGCCGCAGCCCCGGTGTCCAGCTCGGCCTCGACCACGATCCGCCCGGCCACGATGTGCAGCCCACCGGCAAATCGCAGTGTCGAGGACACCTCCGCCTTGCGGCAGCACGACTTCGTCACCGAGGTGCTGGCGAGCTCCGCTTTCACCTGGGCTGTCATGGCCATGGCCCGATCCTGCCACGTCGTGCAAGCACCGCCGGAAGACCCGGGGGACTTCAGACCACACAGACTTCGCGGTAGGCCGCGGCCAGCCGCAGCACGTCGTGTCGCGGTGACCCGTCGCGCTCGGCCACGTCGGCGAGCACCAGCGTGGCACCGATGCGCGCCGAGGCACTGCGCAGGGCCTGGTCGTCGCCGATGTGCGCGGCGTCGGCGAGGACGGTGTCGATACGCAGGTCAGGTGCGTGGGCGGCCAACATCTCGACATGGGCCTCGGGCGAGAAGCCGGCGGTCTCCCCTGACTGGGGGGCCAGGTTGAGCGTCAGCACGCGTTTGGCCCGGCAGGAGTGCAGTGCCGTGGACAGGCTCGGTACCAGCAGGTGCGGGAGCACGCTGGTGAACCAGGAGCCGGGCCCGATCACCACGCAGTCGGCCTCGCGCACGGCGGTGAGTGCCTCGGCGCAGCCCGGCGGGTCAGGAGGGTCCAGGGCGACCGACTCGACCTGACCGGTGGTGGAGGCCACCTCGACCTGACCCCGGACCTGGGTAACGCGGCCCGGCCGGCCGGAGTCGACACCGCGCACCTGAGCCACGACATCGAGGGGGACCGCGCTCATCGGCAGTACCCGACCGCCGGCACCAAGCAGACGAGCGACCCAGTCGAGGCCGGCGACGTGCGGGTCGGTGCCCGCGACGGCTCCGCCCGCGCCGTCCCCCAGCAGCTGCCACAAGGTGACGATCAACAGGTTGCCGAGCGCGTGGTCGTTGAGCTCGCCATCGCTCGCGAAGCGGTGCTGCAGAGCACTGGCCCAGGTCCGCCCCCAGGCGTCGTCTCCACACAGCGCCGCAAGTGCCATCCTCAGGTCGCCGGGCGGCAGCACGCCCAGCTCGCGCCGCAGCCGTCCCGACGACCCACCGTTGTCGGCCACGGTGACGACCGCGGTGAGCCGGGAGGTGACGTGGCGTAGGGCCGACAGCGAGGCAGCCAGACCGTGTCCGCCACCGAGCGCGACCACCGCCGGGGTGGCGACGCCGGCGAGCTCGGCTGGAGACGGCAGCAGCGCGCTCATTCTCGCCCCAGGTCGCGATGCACCACGAGCACGGACACCTGGTGGCGGCGCAGGCGCTCCGCCAGCGCCTCGGCCATCGCCACACTGCGGTGCCGTCCGCCGGTGCACCCCACCGCCAGGGTGATGAAGCGCTTGCCCTCTCGGACGAAGCCGTCGGTGAGCGAGGCCAGCAGCTGTTCGTAGCCGTCCAGGAACGTCCTCGCATCCGGGCGCCCGAGCACGGAGTCCCGCACCGGTGCGTCCCGGCCGGACATGGGGCGCAGCCGCAGGTCCCAGTACGGGTTGGGCAGGAAGCGCATGTCGGCCACCATGTCGGCATCGACCGGGATGCCGTACTTGTAGCCGAACGAGACCACCGTGGCCTGCAGGTGGTCAGTCTCGGCACCGGCGAAGGCGGACGAGACCTTCGCACTCAGCTCGTGCACGTTGAGGTTGGAGGTGTCGATCACCAGGTCGGCGAGCCCGCGCAGCTCGCGCATCATCTCTCGCTCAGCGTTGACGCCGTCAAGGAGTCTGCCCCCAGCCTGCAGCGGGTGCGGCCGGCGTGCCGCCTCCTGTCGGCGGACCAGGACGTCGTCGGAGGCCTCGAGGAACAAGACGGACGGTCGCTGGCCGCGCCGGCCCAGGTCGGCGAGCACGCCCTGCAGAGCGGCGAAGAACCATCGCGAGCGGGCATCGACCACCACGGCGATACGCGACTCGTCGCGACCGGCGCGTCCGACCAGTGATTGCACCTCGCCGATCAGCTGCGGAGGAAGGTTGTCGACCACGAACCAGCCCAGGTCCTCCAGCACTCCGGCGGCCGTGCTGCGCCCCGCACCGCTCATGCCCGTGACGAGCAGCAGGGTCCCCGGGGGCGCAACCGGGTTGACCTGCTCGGCCGGCGGTTCGGTCTGGTCGCTCACATCGTCTCCCCGGCTGGCTGGTCCTCGAGGATCTCACCGGTAGCGGTGTTGACGCGCACCTGTTCGTCGACCGGCGCGGTGGGTGTCCGGACCGGACCGAGCGCCCGTGCCACCGACTCCGCGGTCTGACGGCCGATCCCGGGGACCGCGGCGATCTCGTCGAGGGTGGCGCCGCGGAGCCGTTTCAGCGAGCCGAACCTCGTGAGCAACGCCTTGCGGCGTACCTCTCCCAGCCCCGGCACGTCGTCGAGCGCGCTCTCGACCATCGAGCGCGAGCGGCGCGAGCGGTGGTGGGTGATGGCGAAGCGGTGCGCCTCGTCGCGGATGCGCTGCAGCAGGTACAACCCCTCGCTGGTACGCGGGAGCACCAACGGGTCCTCCTCGTCGGGAACCCACACCTCCTCGAGCCGCTTCGCCAACCCGCAGACGGGAATGTCGTCCACTCCCAGCTCGGTCAGCGCCCGGGCGGCCGCGGCGACCTGGGGCGGGCCGCCGTCGACCACCACGAGGCCCGGCGCGTAGGCGAACTTGCGCGGACGTCCGGTGTCGGGATCGACCAGCAGCGGGCCGTCGCCGACCGGTTCTAACGGTGACCCGGCCGGTGACTCGCTGGCGCCGCGATCGATCCGGTCGTCGAGCATCCGCCGGAAGCGGCGGGTGATCGTCTCGTGCATGCTGGCCACGTCGTTCTGCCCCTCGACCCCCTTGATGACGAAGCGGCGGTACTCGCTCTTGCGCGGCAGCCCGTCCTCGAACACGACCATCGAGGCCACCACCTGTGTGCCCTGCAGGTTGGACACGTCGTAGCACTCGATTCGCAGCGGAGCCTCCGCCAGCCCCAGCGCACGCTGCAGCTCCTCCAGCGCCCGGTTGCGGGTCGTGAGGTCGCTGGCCCGCCGGGTCTTGTGGACGGCGAGGCTCTGGGCGGCATTGCGTTCGACGGTCTCCAGCAGTGCGCGCTTGTCCCCACGCTGGGGCACCCGTACTGCCACCCGGGCGCCGCGGGCCTGGCTGAGCCACTGCTCGAGCGCGGCGGCGTCGTCGGGCAGCGCGGGCACCAGCACCTCACGGGGGACCGCCTCGCCGTTCTCTCCGTCGTAGAGCTGGACCAGCGCGCGCTCGACGAGGTCGCCGGTGCCGGCGTCGTCCACCTTGTCGGCGACCCAGCCGCGTTGCCCCCGGACCCTCCCGTCGCGGACGCTGAAGATCTGCACCGCCACTTCGAGGGGATCCTCGGTGAGCGCCACCACGTCGGCGTCGGTCCCGTCACCCAGGACCACGGCATTCTTCTCCATCGCCCGCCGCAAGGCCCCGACATCGTCGCGCAGCCGCGCAGCGCGCTCGAAGTCCAGCTCGGCGGCGGCTGCGCGCATCTGCTGCTCGATGCGCCGGACGTACTCGTCGGTGCGGCCGGACAGGAATCCCACGAAGTCGTCGACGATCGCGCGGTGCTCCTCGGCGGTGACCCTGCCGACGCAGGGCGCCGAGCACTTGCCGATGTAGCCGAGCAGGCAGGGCCGGCCGATCTGGGCCGACCGCTTGAACACCCCCGCCGAGCAGGACCGCATCGGGAACGCCCGCAACATCAGGTCGACGGTCTCGCGGATGGCCCAGGCGTGACTGTACGGCCCGAAGTAGCGCACGCCCTTGCGCTTGGGCCCGCGGCCGACCGTGACCCGCGGGAACTCCTCGTGCAGCGTGACCGCCAGCCACGGGTACGACTTGTCGTCGCGGTACTTGACGTTGAAGCGCGGATCGAACTGCTTGATCCAGCTGTACTCCAGCTGCAGGGCCTCCACCTCGGTGCTGACGACAGTCCAGTCGACCCGCCCAGCCGTCGTGACCATCGTCTGAGTTCGGGGATGAAGGTGCACGATGTCCTGGAAGTACGACCCGAGCCGTGAGCGCAGCGACTTGGCCTTCCCCACGTAGATGACGCGTCCGGTCGGGTCGTAGAAGCGGTAGACGCCCGGCTGGTCCGGCACAGCCCCCGGCCCGGGCCGGTACGTCGCGGGATCAGGCACCAGGTCAGCCTAGGCGCCCCCGCCCCCACCGACGCCGCCATGCGAGGCAGCGAGCGCTCAGCTCAGGACGATCTCGTCGTTGTCGATGCTGACCTGCTTGGGTGCGAGCGGTTTCTCTGCAGGCCCGTTGAGGACCGAGCCGTCGGCGATCGAGTAGCGACTGCCGTGACATCCGCAGACGATGTCCTCGCCCTCGATCGTGCTGACGATGCATCCGTTGTGCGTACACACGGCCGAGAACGCCTTGAAGTCGCCCTCCGTCGGCTGGCTGACCACCACCTTCTGGTCGGCAAAGATGGTCGCGCTCCCCACGGCGACGTCGGTGGTCGCCCCGAGCGCGTCGCTGCTGCTGCTGCCGCCGCCGCTGCCGCCGCACGCGGCGAGGACACCGGTGGTTGTCATCCCGCCCCCGACGGCGAGGCCACGAAGCACCGTCCGACGACACACCAGCGGCCTGCACTCGTCCATGAGCTCCTCCTCAACGCGCCCTTCGGTCATGATGCCTCGCCGCGGTCGGTCAACCGGCCTTGCGCGTGCTGCCCTTTTCGGGAGGTGGACCTGGATCGGGCGCCCTTTGCGGCTCCGAGCAGCGGGCGCAGGAAAAGCCCCGTGTGGCTGTCTGCGCTGTCCGCAACCTCCTCGGGGCTGCCCTCGGCAACGACGAGGCCGCCTCGCGTGCCGCCCTCGGGGCCCATGTCGATCACCCAGTCGGCGGTCTTGATGACATCGAGGTTGTGCTCGATGACGATGACGGTGTTCCCCTTGTCGACGAGGCTCTGGAGGACGTTGAGCAGCTTGCGGATGTCCTCGAAGTGTAGGCCGGTGGTCGGCTCGTCGAGCACGTAGACCGTCCGCCCGGTGGACCGCTTCTGCAGCTCCGCGGACAGCTTGACGCGCTGGGCCTCACCGCCGGACAGCGTCGGCGCCGGCTGTCCCAGCCGGACGTAGCCCAGGCCGACGTCGACCAGCGTACGCAGGTGGCGGCTGATGGCGGGGATGGCCTCGAAGAAGTCCACGGCCTGCTCGATGGGCATGTCGAGGACCTCGGAGATCGACTTGCCCTTGAAGTGCACCTCGAGGGTCTCGCGGTTGTAGCGCGCGCCGTGGCAGACCTCGCAGGGCACGTACACGTCGGGCAGGAAGTTCATCTCGATCTTGATCGTGCCGTCACCCGAGCACGCCTCACAGCGGCCGCCCTTGACGTTGAAGGAGAACCGGCCCGGCTGGTAGCCGCGAACCTTGGCCTCGCTGGTCTGGGCGAAGAGCTTGCGGACGTGGTCGAAGACGCCGGTGTACGTCGCCGGGTTGGAGCGGGGGGTGCGGCCGATCGGCGACTGGTCGACGTGGATCACCTTGTCGACGTGCTCGGCCCCGGTGATGGTGCGATGCCGGCCGGGGATCTCGCGGGAGCGATAGATCCGCTTGGCCAGCGAGGTGTAGAGGATGTCGTTGACCAGTGTCGACTTCCCCGAGCCCGACACTCCCGTCACCGCGGTGAAGACCCCCATCGGGAAGCCGACGTCGATGCCGCGCAGGTTGTGCTCCCTGGCGTCTTTGACGACGAGCTCCCGTCCCGGCGTCGGCTGTCGTCGGACGTCGGGCAGCGGGATGTGCGCGCGGCCGGACAGGTACGCCCCGGTGAGGGAGTCCGGGTGGTCCAGGAGCTCGTCGACGGTGCCGGACAGCACGACCTGCCCGCCGTGCTCCCCCGCGCCCGGTCCGATGTCCACCACCCAGTCGGCCGTACGGATGGTGTCCTCGTCGTGCTCGACCACGATCAGCGTGTTCCCGAGATCGCGTAGCCGGACCAGGGTGTCGATGAGCCGGTGGTTGTCCTTTTGGTGCAGGCCGATCGAGGGCTCGTCGAGGACGTAGAGCACGCCGACCAGCCCGGCACCGATCTGCGTGGCCAGCCGGATGCGCTGGGCCTCGCCACCGGACAGCGAGCCCGAGGGTCTGTTGAGCGTGAGGTAGTCCAGACCGACGTCGAGCAGGAAGCGCATCCGCTCGTGGATCTCCTTGAGCACGCGGCCACCGATCTGGCTCTCCCGCTCGGTCATGTCCAGGTCGGCCAGGAAGCGGGCCGCCTCGTCGATGGGCAGGGCGCAGACGTCGGCGATGTTGCGCTCGACGCCGTCGGCCCCGGCCAGTCGCACCGCCACCGACACGGGCTTGAGCCTGGCACCCGCGCAGGCCGGGCACGGCACCTCGCGCATGAAGCCCTCGAACCGCTCCCGGCTGGTGTCGGACTCGGCCTCTGCGTGACGGCGCTCGATGTAGGGGATGACACCCTCGAAGGTCGTCCAGTAGGACCGCTCACGGCCGTAGCGGTTGCGATAGCGC
Source organism: Nocardioidaceae bacterium (assembly GCA_013698185.1). Lineage (GTDB taxonomy): Bacteria > Actinomycetota > Actinomycetes > Propionibacteriales > Nocardioidaceae > JACCVL01. The sequence continues at coordinate 1,383 of JACCVL010000171.1, read as the reverse complement.
ACGTGCACCTGCTGCTCGTGGCCGTGCATCAGGGCACGTTGCGCATCGGGCGGCAGGTCGGCGAAGGCCACCTCCACCGAGAAGCCCATCTCGTCGCCGAGAGCGCCGAGCAACCGCCCGAAGTAGTCCGACACGTGCGCCGCCGCCCACGGCGTCACCGCCCCCTCGGCGACCGAGAGGGACGGGTCGGGCACGACCAGCTCGGGGTCGACCTCCATCCGGGTGCCGAGCCCGTGGCACTCGGTGCAGGCACCGAACGGCGAGTTGAAGGAAAACGACCGCGGCTCGAGCTCCTCGAACGACAGGTCGTCAACCATGCAGGCCAGATGCTCGGAGAACATCCGCTCGCGGCCGGGATGGTCGGCCGCCAGGTCGACGAAGTCGAGCAGCACCAGGCCGTCGCCGAGCCGCAGCGCGGTCTCGACGGAGTCGGTGAGCCGTCGCTTGGCGCTCTGCTTGACCGCGAGCCGGTCGACGACCACTTCGATGGTGTGTTTCTGCTGCTTGGCCAGCGCGGGGGGCGCCGAGAGCTGGTGCACCTCGCCATCGACGCGGACGCGGCTGTACCCCTGGGCCTGCAGCGCGCGGAACAGGTCCTCGTACTCGCCCTTGCGACCGCGGATGACCGGCGCCAGCACCTGGAAGCGAGTGCCGTCGTCGAGCTCGAGGACCCGGTCGACGATCTGCTGCGGGGTCTGCCGGGCGATTGGTCGGTCACAGACAGGGCAGTGCGGTCGCCCCGCGCGTGCGTACAGCAGCCGGAGGTAGTCGTAGACCTCGGTGATCGTGCCGACCGTGGACCGCGGGTTGCGAGAGGTCGACTTCTGGTCGATAGACACCGCCGGTGACAGGCCCTCGATGAAGTCCACGTCGGGCTTGTCCATCTGCCCCAGGAACTGCCGCGCGTACGCCGACAGGGACTCCACGTAGCGTCGCTGACCCTCGGCAAAGATGGTGTCGAAGGCGAGGCTGGACTTGCCCGACCCGGACAGGCCGGTGAAGACGATCAGAGCATCGCGAGGCAGATCGACGGAGATGTCTTTGAGATTGTGCTCGCGAGCACCACGGACCACGAGGCGGTCGGCCACGACGGCAACACTCCCGGTTCGACGGACGTCTCGGTTCCCCCGTCCAGCCAGGCTTCGCCTGACCGCCCGCGGGACTCCTCGCGAGGCTAACGGGGACCACGGACAGTCTGTTCCGGCCCGCCGGTTCGAGCCACCGCAGGTCCCTCGGCGGGACCGTCGGCCGAGGCGCTCAGCCGGCCGCTTCGACCGCGTTCGCGTACTCGATAGCGCGGGCGCTGCCGGGCTTGTGCCGGCCCGAGTTGTAGTGGTGGCCGTCGCCGTGGTTCCAGGCGCCGCGGCCCCAGTTCTGCCTCTT
>JACCVL010000170.1 GCA_013698185.1 Nocardioidaceae bacterium | reverse complement strand
GCTGGGAGGGGTGTCGACGACGATCAGGTCGTAGGTGCCGTCACGCTGGGCCTCGGCATGGATCTGGCCCAGCTTCTCCATCGCCATGTATTCCTGCGTGCCCGAGAACGAGCTGGACAGGGCGATGTAGAAGGGGTTCTCCAGGATCGCGCGAGCCTTCTCGGGAGCGGCCTGGCTGAGCACCACCTCGTCGAAGGTTCGCTTCATGTCGAGCATCATCGCCTCGAGGAGGCCCTCGCCGCGGTGGCCCTTGACCGGCCGCGGGGTGTTGTCCAGCTCGTCGAGACCGAGGGCCTGGGCCAGCCTCCGGGCCGGATCGATGGTGAGCACCACCACCGAGCGGCCGCGCTCGGCAGCCCGCAGCCCGAGTGCCGCGGCGGTCGTCGTCTTGCCGACACCTCCGGACCCGCAGCACACGACGATTCGCGTGGCGGGGTCGTCGAGCAGGGCATCGACATCGAACGGTGTGCGACCTTTCGAGCGCTGGTGGGTGCTGCCCCGTGGCGGTGACCCGCGCCCACGGGCCGACGTACGGGCGCTGAGAGCCGGGCGACGGCGCCGGCCGCTCATGCCATGCCCTGTTCGCACAGCGCGTCGGCGAGCTCGTACAGTGCGGCGAGGTCGATACCGTCACCCAGCTGCGGCAGCCGGTAGACGGGTCGGTCCAGACCCTCGACGTCGGCAAGCAGGCCGTCCTCGAGCTCCAGCCGCTCGACGTGCTCGCCGGCTCCAGCCAACAGTCCACCGGCCAACCCCTCGGGGCCGACGGGCAGGTCGTCGAGCCCCGCCGCGCTGAGCCCGGGAATCAGTTCGGCGAGGTCGAGCGTGCCCTCGGCCACCGACTTGCGGGTGGCTGCCGTCAGCGGTGACGAACGCGCCTGGTTGACCACGATCCCGCCGATCGGCAGGTCCGCGGCCGTCAGCTCACCGATGGCGTCAGCGGTCTCCTGCACCGGCATGTCCTCGAGCAGGGTCACCAGGTGCACCGCCGTTCCCCGCGACTGCAGCACCTGCATGATGCCGTCGGCCTGCTTGCGGATCGGCCCGACCTTGGCCAGGCCGGCGACCTCGTGGTTGACGTTGAGGAACCGCGTGATGCGTCCCGTCGGCGCGGCGTCCAGCACGATGTGGTCGTACACGGGCCGCCCGTCCCGGTCGCGGCGACGGAATGCCTCGAAGACCTTGCCGGTCAACAAGACGTCCCGTACTCCGGGGGCGATGGTGGTGGCAAAGTCGATCACGCCGAAGCGGTCCAGTGCGCGGCCGGCCCGGCCCAGGCGGTAGTACATGTCGAGGTACTCCAGCAGCGCTGCCTCGGCGTCGATCGCGAGCGCCAGCACCTCCCCCTCGCCGGGTGCCACCGCGATCAGGCGTTCTTCGTACGGCAGCGGCTCCACGTCGAAGAGGTGGGCAATGCCTTGCCGACCTTCGGCCTCGCACAACAGCACCCGACGACCCTCGCGGGCCAGCCCCAGCGCCAGGGCAGCGGCGACCGTGGTCTTGCCGGTGCCGCCTTTGCCCGTCACGACGTGCAGGCGTACGCGGGGCCAATCGCTCACCTGTCGAGCCTAGGCGGCGGTCGCCAACCGGCATCTCCGGGGCGGGCGCGCGTGGCGCTACGCCACGTAAACGTGGCGGGGAATGGCTTTACCTGGCGCCGGCACCCCGTAAAGGGTCGCTGCGCCACGTTTTACGTGGCGGCCGGCCGAGGCGGTGGCGGGGTCGAGACGAGGGGCGGCAGGGCGGCGGCGACGTCGGGCCAGGCGGCCGAGAGCGGGTCGATCAGCGCGAAGTGCTCGACGTCGGGCAGCACCCGTACGTCCAGCGCGCTCGCGTCGGCGGCCAGGTCGGTGCTGTGCACGACGGGCACCTGGACGTCGTCGGTGCCGTGCAGCACGTGCAGGCTGCACTCCTCGGGGTGCTCGCCGGCGCGGAGCCGGGCTGCGATGTCGGGTCCGGAGACCGCCGCCGAGGGGGCGGTGTCGCTGCCCAGCAAGGCTGCGACCGCGCCGTCACCGAGGCGCTCGGCGCGAGCACGGGCAAGGTCGGCCACCGGCGCCAGAGCGAGGACATGGCGGGGCTGCGACAGCGGCCCCTCGCGCCCTCCGCGGGCATCGAGCGCCCACCACAGCGCCAGCAGGCCCCCAGCCGAGTGCCCCACCAGCACCGGCCGGTCAGCGGTGATCCGGCCGGGCGCCACCTCGGCCAGCATCTGGGGCACCAGGCGGCGCAGCGTACGCAGGTCATCGGCGAGCAGTGGCCACGGCGCGTCGAGCCCGGCTGCCCGGTGACGCCCACCGATCCGCGCGTACTCCGGCACCACCACCGCCCACCCCAGTCCACACAACGCCTGGGCGAGCGGTCGCAGGTGGCGCCGGTCGTAGCGCTGGCGCCAGAAACCGCCGTGCACGGCATACAGCAGCGGTGCCGGCTCGGGTGCGGCACCAAAGCCAGTTGGCGGCAGCCACACCTCGGCCACCCCGTCGGCGTGATCGGCCCAGCGCAGCACCACGTCGGGCAACCCAGCGGGCCGGGTCAACACGCTGCTCGGGTCGTACGTTTTGCGCGGATCGTGAGTGGGGGGTGCGGGCACGGCGTTCACGCTAGTGCTGGCTAGCATCGCGGGCATGACCACCTGGGAGTACGCGACCGTGCCGCTGCTGATCCACGCGACCAAGCAGATCCTGGACAACTGGGGCCAGGACGGCTGGGAGCTCGTGACGGTCCTGCCCGGGGCCAACCCGGAGAACCTCGTCGCCTATCTCAAGCGTCCCAAGGGCGCCTCGTGACCGCCCAGGGCCCGGAGCAACGCCTCAGCGAGCTCGGCTTGGCGGTGCCCGAGGTGGCCGCGCCGCTGGCGGCCTACGTACCGGCCGTTTCGACCGGTTCGCTGGTGTTCACCGCCGGCCAGCTGCCGCTGCGCTCCGGTGAGCTGATCGCCACCGGCACCGTCGGCCAAGGCGTGACCCCCGACGAGGCGACGATGTGTGCCCAGCAGTGCGTGCTCAACGCCATTGCCGCGCTCAAGGCCGAGATCGGCGACCTGACCCGAGTACGACGCGTGGTCAAGGTGGTGGTCTTCGTGGCCAGTGCCCCTGACTTCACCGGCCAACCCCAGGTCGCCAACGGCGCGAGCGAGCTTCTTGCCCAGGTCTTCGGGGACGCCGGGCGGCACGCCCGCAGTGCGGTCGGCGTCGCGGTGCTGCCGTTGGGCGCGCCGGTGGAGGTCGAGCTCGTCGTCGAGGTCGGCTGAGCCTGCCATGCACCAGCCGCGGCCCGAGCGGGTGGCGATGCCCGAGTCGTTGCGCGCCGCGGCCGAGCAGTTCGCCTCCGGTGAGCGCGCGCCGGTGCCCCCTCGCGATGCCGCCACCGTCGTGCTGCTGCGAAACGCTGGTGGGCAGGACGACGGCACGCCCGGCAGGTCCAACAGGCCCGGCACCGAGGTCTACCTCCTGCGCCGGCATGCCCGGATGGCCTTTGCCCCCGGGATGGCGGTGTTCCCTGGCGGCGGGGTCGATGACCGAGACCGCGAGGCTTGGTCGGTGGCCGCCGCCTGGGCTGGCCCGAGCCAGTCGTCGTGGGCACGGCAGCTCGGCTGCGATGTGCCGACCGCCCGCGGGCTGGTGTGTGCGGCCGTACGCGAGACGTTCGAGGAGTCCGGCGTGTTGCTCGCCGGAGCGGCACCCGACGCGCTTGTCGCTGACACCACCGGCGCGGACTGGGAAGCCGATCGCGAGGCGCTGGTCGCCAAGCAGGTGTCGCTCGCCGAGGTGCTCAGCCGTCGCGGGCTGGTGCTGCGCAGCGACCTGATGCGCGCGTGGGCGCAGTGGATCACCCCCGACTTCGAGCCGCGCCGGTACGACACCCGCTTCTTCGTCGCGGTCCTGCCTGAGGGGCAACGCACCCGCGACGTGTCGACGGAGTCCGACGCGGTCGCATGGATGCGCCCGGGTGCCGCCGTCGATGCCGTCGCTGCGGGTGACCTGGCCATGATGCCGCCGACGGTGCGTACCTGCCAGGAGCTGGCTGGCCTCGAGCGGGCCACCGATGTCCTCGCGGCAGCCGAGCGCCGACGGGTGGTGCCGATCGAACCGCGCCTGGTCGTCGACGGCGACCGAGTCTGGCTGCAGCCCTGATGAGCGAGCTGCCCGCCGGCCGCGCCGACACTCCCGCCTGGCACGGCGGCAGCTTCGGGGCGTTCGCGACCTGCGTGCTGGCGCCGAATGCCGGCCCGATGACCCTCGACGGCACCAACACGTGGATCCTGCGTGGCTCGTCGTCGGGGCGTTCGGTCGTCGTCGATCCCGGCCCGTTGCACGCCGGACACCTCGCGGCGGTTGGTGCGCGGGCGGGCGACATCGCTGCGGTACTGCTCACCCACGGGCACGCCGATCACGCCGAGGCAGCGCGTGCCCTCGCCGAGCAGGCCGGCTGCGGCGTACGCGCGCTGGACCCGGCCCACCGGCTGGGCTCCGAGGGCCTGGGCGGCGGCGACGTCGTGGCGATCGACGACCTGGACGTCCGGGTGGTCGCCACCCCCGGTCACACCTCGGACTCGCTGTCGTTCGTGTTGCCAGACCGCTGCGTGCTCACCGGCGACACCGTCCTCGGCCGCGGCACGACGGTGGTGGCTCACCCCGACGGTCGCCTCGGCGCCTACCTCGACTCGCTGGAACGGCTGCGCGACCTCGCCGAGCGCGGTGAGGTCACCCGGGTGCTGCCCGGTCACGGGCCGGTGCTCGAGGACGCCGCCGGTGTGCTCGGGGAGTATCTGGCGCACCGCGGGCGGCGGCTGGATCAGGTACGGGAGGCAGTCGGGTCCGGCCTCACGACCCCGCGGTCGGTGGTCGAGCGGGTGTACGCCGACGTCGACCCGGCGCTCTGGCCGGCAGCGGAGCTGTCGGTGGCCGCTCAGCTGGAGTATCTGCGTAGCGGCGGGTGAACCGCGTGGCGCGAGTGACTGCGGGCCTCAGCGCGAGCGACGCTCGAGCCGCTCGACGTCGACGAGCACGACCGAGCGCGGCTCGAGACGCAGCCAGCCTCGGTTGGCGAAGTCGGCCAGCGCCTTGTTGACCGTCTCACGCGAGGCGCCGACCAGCTGCGCCAGCTCCTCCTGGGTGAGGTCGTGGTGCACGTGGATGCCGTCGTCGGCCTTCCGGCCGAAGCGGGTGGACAGGTCCAGCAGCGCCTTGGCAACCCGGCCGGGGACGTCGGAGAACACGAGGTCCGCGACGACCTCGTTGGTGCGGCGCAGCCGGTGCGCGAGCTGGAACAGCAGTCCGCGAGCCACGTCGGGACGCTCGCTCAGCCAGCGCTGCAGGTCGGTGTGCCCGAGGCTCGCCAACCGGCAGTCGGTCACCGCGGTGGCGGTCGTGGAGCGGGGACCTGGGTCGAACAGCGACAGCTCGCCGAACATCTGTCCCGGCCCCAGCACGGCCAGCAGGTTCTCGCGTCCATCGCTGGAGGAGCGGCCCAGCTTCATCTTGCCCTCCATGACCACGTACAGCCGGTCGCCGGAGTCGCCTTCGTGGAACAACACCTCGGTGCGCTTCAGCCTGCTGTCGGTCATCTGCGCGCGCAGCGAGTCGGTCGCCGCGTCGTCCAGGTTGGAGAATAGCGGGGTCTGGCGCAGCACATCGTTGTCCATCCAGCGCAGCGTAGCGGTGTGGCGCATCTCGCACCGGGAGACGTCGGGCGGCTGGGTGCCGGGGGCCTGAGACGCGCGTCCTGCGCCACGTTTACGTGGCGGAGGGCAGGCGCGGGGGCGACGCGGCCGCACGCCGGGGCGGCGAGCAACGACAGCACCGCCGAGGCCACCCGTACGCTGACACGGTGTCTGCAGGAGCGCCCGCACCGGCATCGCGCGCATCGCTGGTACGCCGCGCGCGCAAGATCGACCGCGCCCTGGCCGAGACCTATCCCGACGCCCGGTGCGAGCTCGACTTCGACAGCCCGTTCCAACTGCTCGTGGTCACCGTCCTGTCGGCGCAGACCACCGACCGCCGCGTCAACGCGGTACGCCCGCGGCTGTTCGCCGTCTATCCCGATCCCGCCGCGATGGCCGGCGCCGACCGTGCCGAGCTGGAGTCGATCATCCAGTCCACCGGCTTCTTCCGGACCAAGGCCGACTCGCTGCTCAGGCTCTCCGCGGCCCTGTTGGAGCGGTTTGGTGGTGAGGTGCCACCGCGGCTCGCCGACCTCGTCACCTTGCCCGGGGTGGGCCGCAAGACCGCCAATGTCGTCCTCGGGGACGCCTTCGGCATCCCCGGCATCACCGTCGACACCCACTTCGGCCGGCTGGCGCGGCGCTTCGGATGGACCGAGCACGAAGACCCGATCAAGGTCGAGCAGGAGGTCGGCGCGCTGTTCGCCAAGCGTGACTGGGTGTTGCTCAACCACCACCTGATCTGGCACGGCCGACGGGTCTGCCACGCGCGCCGGCCCGCCTGCGGGGCCTGCTCGGTCGCCCGCTGGTGCCCGGCGTACGGCACCGGCCCCACCGATACCGCCCAGGCGGAGAAGCTGGTCAAGACCGGGGGCCGGGCGTGACGCCGGCCCAGCTCTCGAGGCCGGAGCTGGCCGCTGTGGTGGCCAAGCAGCTCGAGGTCCGGCCATGAGCCGACCGCCGGACTGGGTGCGCGACATCGCCGAAGCCGCTCGCAGACTTGGCGCCGAGGACCTGTCCCGGTCGCTGCCGCCGCCGCCGGCGTCTGCCAGGGACTCCGCCGTGCTGGTGCTGTTTGCCCAGTCGTCGGCCGGCGCCGAGCTGGTCCTCATTGAGAGAGCGCACGACATGCGCTCGCATCCCGGACAGCTCGCCTTCCCAGGTGGTGGCGCCGACGCAGACGAGACCGCCGCCCAGACCGCGCTGCGCGAGGCCGAGGAGGAGATCGGGCTCGACCCGGTGGGTGTCGACGTGCTGGGAGAGCTGCCGGCACTGTGGCTGCCGCCGAGCAACTTCGCGGTCACCTGTGTGCTCGCCTGGTGGCGCGAGGAGTCGCCCGTCGGCGTGGTCGACCCGGTCGAGGTCGCCGACGTGCTCCGGGTCCCGATCGACGAGCTGGTCGACCCCCGGCACCGGGTCACCGTGCGGCACCCGATGGGGTACCGCGGTCCCGGGTTCGTCCTCGGGGACCTTGTGCTCTGGGGGTTCACCGCCAGCGTCGTGGACACGCTGCTGGACCTTGGCGGTCTCGCGGAGCCGTGGGACCCCGCCCGGACGCTGTCCGCCCCCGAGCCGGCACCGGTGTCAGCCCCCGGGGCGGACCGTGCGCGCGGTAGGAGAAGCGCGCGGTGAACGTGCTCGACATCGCGCTGCTGCTGCTCCTGCTCGGCTACGCCTCGTCGGGGTACTGGCAGGGCTTCATCGTCGGTGCGGCTTCGACGGTGGGTCTGCTCGGCGGCGGGGTGCTCGGCATCGTCTTCGCTCCGAGCCTGCTCGCAGACGTCGACGGCGCCGCACTGGTCCGCCTGGGTGGTCTGGCCGTGGTGGTGGTCGCGGCGGCTCTCGGCCAGGTCATCGGTGGCTTCATCGGTGCCCAGGTCCGGTCGTTCGTGACCTGGCAGCCGGCCCGAGCCATCGACGCGGTGGGCGGCGCTGCCTTGTCGGTGATGGCCGCGTTGCTGGTCGCATGGGCCCTGGGTTACGCCGTCAGCGGAGCGCGTATCCCCTGGTTGGGCAACCAGGTGCGCAGCTCGACGGTCCTGTCGACGGTCGACTCGGTACTGCCCACCGCCGCCGGGCAGGCGCTCGGCAACTTCGACGACCTGATCGGCTCCGAGCTGTTTCCGCGGTTCCTCGAGCCGTTTGTGCCCGAGCGCATTGTGGCCGTCCCGCCCGCCACCGCTCGGGTGCTCGAGGATGCCGACATCCGGCGCGCCGCGGACTCGGTAGTCAAGGTGCTGGGGGAGGCGGCGCGCTGCGATCGCGGGCAGGAGGGCTCAGGCTTCGTCTACGCCGCCGGCAGGGTCATGACCAACGCCCACGTCGTCGCGGGGGTCTCGCAGGTGTTCGTCGAGCTCGACGGCGATCGGCTCCCAGCCGAGGTCGTCGTCTTCGATCCCGATCACGACGTTGCCGTGCTGGCCGTTGACGGTCTGGCGGCGCCCACATTGCGTTTCGACCGCGGCGGATCGGCGCGGGACCCTGGCGCGGTGCTCGGGTTCCCGCTCAACGGCCCGTTCCGCGCCGCCCCGGCGCGGATCCGGTCCGAGCAGCAAATCCGCAGCCCCGACTTCTATGACGGCGCAAGCTCGGTGCGTGAGGTGTTCTCGATCCGCTCCACCGTCCAGCCCGGCAACTCTGGCGGTCCGCTGGTGTCGCCTCGGGGCCGGGTGTACGGCGTGGTGTTCGCCGCCTCGGTGACCGACGAGTCGACCGGGTACGTCCTCACTGCCGAGCAGGTCGCCGCGGCCGCCGCTCGGGGCAGCCGCAGCAACCAGCCGGTGTCGACGGGGCGCTGCGCCTGAGCCGGGCGCAGGTCAGCGGTGGCGCAGCGTCGACACGGTGTCCTTGGTGGTCTCGATCGTCCGCTCGGGCGCGGACACCTTCTTCAGCCGCTTCATCCCCACCAGGGCCAGCACGGCCGCAATGACCGCGTACACGGCGAAGACGACGAAGAAGGCCAGCCAGGTCGGCATGACGTACGCCAGCGCATACGCCGCCGAGATGGAGACCATGACCACGGCCAGCACGAGCAGGAAGGCCGCCACCGCGAGCAGCGCAGCGCCGACGCCTGCGGCCTTCGCGCTGAACCTCAGCTCGGACTTCGCCAGCGCGATCTCGGCCCGCACCAGCGTCGACAGATGACTGCTGGCCTCGGCAACGAGGCGGCCGACGGTCGGCTCCTCACCGGCCGGCAGCTCGCCACGGTGGATGCCGGCGGAGCCGGTGGACTGCGTCGAGGTGGTCGGCGTCGTGGTGGTCGGCGCAGACCCTCCGATCGGGTGCGACATCCCGGATCCCTTCGCCGTCTGAATGATGACCGGCCTAACCCTAGAGGGTGCGCCGCGGTGCTGCTGCCGGCTACCCGGACGGCGGCCTGCTCGCGTCGTCGTCGCCCCCGCCATGTTGCTCCACCTCGCGCGGACCGGCCTGATGGATGTCGGGCACGCCGTCGTCATCGACGTCGGCATGCTCGATCTCCCACAGCGCCACGTGCACGGCCTGGCGGCGGCGGAGCACGACGGTGGCCAGCAGGGCAGCGAGTACCGACGCCGCCAGCACGGCTGTCTTGGCCGTCTCGACCAGCTGCGGCTCGTCGGCGAAGCTCAGCTCGGCGAGCAGCAGCGACACCGTGAAGCCGATTCCGGCGAGCAGCCCGATGCCGGCGACATCGCTCCAGGCGAGCTGGGGACTCAGCTCGGCGCGGGTGAGCCGCACCGCCACCCAGGCGCCACCGGTGATGCCGACGGCCTTGCCGACGACCAGCCCGGCCGCCACACCGAGCGCGACCGGCGAGGTGACCATCCCGGTCACAGACTCGCCGCTCAGCGCGACACCGGCCGTCAGTAGGGCGAAAACCGGGATGCAAAAGGAGGCGGACAACGGGCGCAACCGGTGCTCGAGCCGCTCGGCCGGCGACTCGTGCTCGTCGTGGTCGCGACGGACCCGGGTCACCAGCCCGATGGCCACTCCCGCGACAGTGGCATGCACACCGGCGTCGTGGACGAAGAACCACACCGCCAGCCCCAGTGGGACGTACAGCCACCACCTGGCCACCCGGAGGTACTGCAGCCCGGCAAACGCCGCCAGTAGGCCGATGGCGATGAGCAGCGAGGGAAAGTTGATCGAGGCGGTAAAGAAGATGGCGACGACGACGATCGCCAGCAGGTCGTCGACAACGGCCAGGGACAGAAGGAACGCGCGCAGGGCGGTCGGCAGGCGTTGGCCGACGATGGCGAGCACCGCCAGGGCGAAGGCGATGTCGGTGGCCACCGGCACCGCCCAACCGGCCGGGCGTCCCCCGTCACCGACGTTCACCGCGATATAGACAACAGCGGGCACGACCATGCCGCAGACCGCGGCCACGACCGGCAACACGGCCTCGCGGCGGTCGGACAGGTCGCCGACGACGAACTCGCGCTTGAGCTCCAAACCCGCGACCAGGAAGAAGACGGCCAGCAATCCCTCGCCGGCCCAGTGCTCGAGATCGAGGCCCAGGAGACCTGGGACGGCCACGACCGTGGTGCGCAGCTGATCGTAGGAGTCCGCAACGGGTGAGTTGGCCCACGCCATCGCTACCACGGTGGCCACCAGCAGCAGAAGCCCGCCGCTGGTCTCGCGACGCAGGACGTCGGCGACGGTCGTCGACTCAGCCAGCGACAGCCGGTGGAAGGCGTTGCGGACTGCGCGGCCGGGCACGCTCACGATGCTCCTTGTTAGTTCGAGCCGTACGTACGGCCCCAACTGCGACCGTGATCAGGGTGACGATGATGCCGTAACGCGTGAACCACCCCGAGCAGCCCGCGGTCGGCGCCCCCTCACCCCGCCGAGTGGTGCCAACCAGGGGCTCTCCGCGCCCGAGAAGCCCGCGATGGCACCACTCGAGCGCCGGACGCTTCGCCGCCTACGGCCCCGGGCCGGGACGCTGCAACGCTTGCAGATTCCCGAGGAGCACAGACATGGCGCGCGGACACATCCGCTGAGTCGGACGGGCGGCAGGACCGCAATGAGGAGGAGTCCCTGCTGGAGCAACTCGACCGGAACTGGAACGAGCCGCTCCACGAGCTGCGGGTGACACAGACCGGCGTGCAGCTTTTCGCCGGCTTCGTGCTGACGCTTGGCTGCCGGTGTACGCGCGCACCGCCGAACACGAAAACGGCTGAGGCCCCCCGCCTCGATGGTGAGGCGGGGGAGCGCTCACTCGTCGTCTGTGCTCGTCTCGTCCATCCCACCCTTGATCTGGTCCATCACCGAGGAGTCGGTGAGCGTCGTGACGTCACCCATGTCACGGTTCTCTGCCACGTCGCGCAGCAACCGGCGCATGATCTTGCCCGAGCGCGTCTTGGGTAGCTCCTTGACGACCATGATCGACTTCGGCCGTGCGATCGCGCCGATCTGCTTGCGTACGTGGGTGCGCAGCTCGTCGACCACGTCGTCACCGCCGTCGCCGGCCTCCTCGCGCAAGATCACGAACGCGACGACCGCCTGCCCGGTGGTGTCATCGGTCGCCCCGACCACCGCCGCTTCGGCGACCTTGGGGTGCGAGACCAGCGATGACTCGATCTCGGTCGTCGACAGCCGGTGGCCGGAGACGTTCATGACGTCGTCGACGCGGCCGAGCAGCCAGATGTCCCCGTCGTCGTCGCGCTTCGCCCCGTCGCCGGCGAAGTACCGGCCGGGGAAACGCGACCAGTAGGTCTCGGCATAGCGCTCGTCGTCGTCCCACAGCGTACGCAGCATGGCCGGCCACGGTTCGGGGAGGACGAGGTAGCCCTGCGTCCCGTGGGGCACCGGCTCGCCGGCATCGTCCACGACCTCGGCGCTGACGCCCGGCAGCGCCCGCATCGCCGAGCCGGGCTTGCCGACGGCCACCCCAGGCAACGGGCTGATCATCATCGCGCCGGTCTCGGTCTGCCACCAGGTGTCGACCACTGGGGTCCGGTCGCCGCCGATGTGGTGGCGGTACCACTTGTACGCCTCGGGGTTGATCGGCTCGCCGACCGACCCCAGAATGCGCAACGAGGACAGGTCGAACTCCGCGGGAATCTCCGCGCCCCACTTCATGAACGTCCGGATGGCCGTCGGCGCGGTGTAGAGCAGCGTCACGCCGTAGTCCTGCACGATCTCCCACCAGCGGCCCCTGTGCGGGGTGTCGGGTGTGCCCTCGTACATGATCGACGTGGCGCCGTTGGCGAGCGGTCCGTAGACGATGTAGCTGTGACCGGTGACCCAGCCGATGTCGGCCGAGCACCAGTAGACGTCGGTGTCGGCCTTGAGGTCGAACACCGACCAGTGCGTGTATGCCGCCTGGGTGAGGTAGCCGCCGGTGGTGTGCAGGATGCCCTTGGGCTTGCCGGTGGAGCCCGAGGTGTACATGACGTACAGCGGGTGCTCGGAGTCGAACTGCTCGGGCTCGTGGTCGGTGGACTGCCCGTCGACGACGTCGTGCCACCACCGGTCGCGGTCGTCGTCCCACTCGATGTCCTGGCCGGTGCGGCGGACCACCAGGACGGTACGGACGCCGGGGCAGCGCTCCATCGCCTCGTCGACGGCGGGCTTGAGCGCCGACGGCTCGCCTCGGCGGTAACCGCCGTCGGCGGTGATGACCACCTCACACCCCAAGGCGTCGACACGGTCGACCAGGGCGTCGGCGGAGAAGCCTCCGAACACCACGGTGTGCGGGGCTCCGATGCGCGCGCAGGCGAGCATCGCGATCACCGTCTCGGGGATCATCGGAAGGTAGATGGCGATCCGGTCGCCGGCGACGACACCCAGCTCGGCGAGGGCGTTCGCCGCCTTGCTCACCTGGTCCTTGAGGTCGGCGTAGGTGATCGTGCGGGTGTCGTCGGCGGGCTCACCCACCCAGTGGATGGCCACCCGGTCGCCGAGGCCCGCCTCGACATGGCGGTCGACGCAGTTGTAGGCCGCGTTGAGCGTGCCGCCGACGAACCACTTGGCGAACGG
>JACCVL010000201.1 GCA_013698185.1 Nocardioidaceae bacterium | reverse complement strand
GGTCGGTAGCAGATGCCTCTGCCCGGGCCGACCTCGCCGCGGTCTGGGCGGTCGACTCCGTGCCGTCGAGCCCCGGGCGAGACACCTCCGCCATCATCGCCGCGGCGGCCGACGGCACGCTCGGAGCCCTGGTCGTCGGCGGGGTCGACCCCGTCGACCTGCCCGACCCGGCCCTGGCGCGTACCGCGCTGGAGACCGTGCCGTTCCTCGTCAGCCTGGAGATTCGCGAGAGCGAGGTCACCCGTCGAGCCGACGTGGTCCTGCCCGTCGCACCCGCAGCCGAGAAGGCCGGCACCTTCGTCGACTGGGAAGGCCGTGAGCGCCCGTTCGCCGCGGTGCTCACCGCAGGCACCGCGCTTCCCGACGTCCGCATCCTCGCCGGCATCGCCGAGGAGATGGGGCCGGGGCTGGGCTTTCGCACCGTGGAGCAGGCCCGCGCCGAGCTTCGTGAGCTCGGCGACTGGGACGGTGAGCGCCCGGCCGCACCCGAGGTCGAGCGAAAGGACGCACCATCCCAGACGGCACCGGCCGGTGGTCCGCACCTCGTTCTCGACAGCTGGAAGCAGCTGGTCGACGACGGCCGGATGGTCGACGGTGATCCCCACCTGCGAGCCACCGGGCGGGGAGCGGTGGCTCGACTGGGAGCCGCTACGCTGCAGCGGCTCGGGGTGACACCGGGCGAAACGGTCATGCTCCGTACGCATGCCGGTTCGGTGCAGCTGCCCGTCGAGGCGGCCGACCTGCCCGATGGGGTCGTCTGGGCGCCGCAACACTCGGCGGGCACCGCGTTGCGCAGTCTGCTGGGTGTCGATGCCGGTCAGATCGTCGAGGTGGTGCCGGTGGGCACAGCCGGGAGAGGAGACGCATGAGCGAGGACCTCGGCGTCTTCGGCGTGGACCCCTGGTGGCTCATCGCGATCAAGACGGTCGCGATCTTCGGGCTGCTGGTGGTCACGACGCTGCTCACGATCTGGGGCGAGCGCAAGATCGTCGCCCGCATGCAGCACCGCGTCGGCCCGAAGTACCACGGCCCGTTCGGCCTGCTGCAGTCGCTGGCCGACGGCATCAAGCTGGCGCTCAAGGAAGACATCGTGCCCTCGGCCGCCGACAAGGCGGTCTTCTTCATCGCACCGGTGATCAGCGTGACCGCGGCGTTCGCCACCTTCGCGGTCATCCCGCTGGGGCCGGTCGTCGACGTGCCGTTCAGCGACCGGGTCACCCCGCTGCAGCTCACCGACCTCTCGGTGGGCGTGCTCTACATCCTTGCCATCTCCTCCGTCGGGGTCTACGGGATCGTCCTGGCCGGTTGGGCGTCCGGCTCGACCTACGCCCTGCTCGGTGGCCTGCGCAGCTCCGCGCAGGTCATCTCCTACGAGATCGCCATGGGCCTGTCCCTGGTCGCGGTGTTCATCTATGCAGGGACGATGTCAACCTCGGGCATCGTCGCGGCCCAGGACGACGTGTGGTTCGTCTTCATCCTGCTGCCGAGCTTCCTCATCTACCTCGTGTCGATGGTGGGCGAGACCAATCGGGCACCGTTCGACCTGGCCGAGGCCGAGGGTGAGCTGGTCGGTGGTTTCCACACCGAGTACTCCTCGCTCAAGTTCGCGCTGTTCTTCCTCGGCGAGTACATCAACATGGTCACGGTCTCGGCCCTGGCCACCACCCTGTTCCTCGGCGGCTGGGCCGCACCGTGGCCGCTGTCGCTGTGGGACGGCGCCAATGCGGGGCTGTGGCCGATCCTGTGGTTCCTGGGCAAGGTCATCGGATTCTTGTTCGTGTTCATCTGGTTGCGCGGCACGCTGCCCCGGATGCGTTACGACCAGTTCATGAAGCTGGGCTGGAAGTTCCTCATCCCGGCGTCGCTGGTCTGGATCATCGCGGTGTCGGCCGTGCGTGTCGTGCGGCTCGAGGGTGGCATCGACCAGCGCTGGATCCTCATCACCGGAGCGGCGATCTTCGTGGTCCTGGTCGCGTTGGCGTTCATCCCTGACAAGGGCCAGGACGAGGTCGACGAGGACCCGGCCGAGCCCGCGCCGTTCGACGCCTTCGCCGGTGGCTACCCGGTGCCGCCGATGCCGGGGCAACAGCTGCCGGAGCTTGCCACGGTCATCACTGCCGACCAGCAGCAGACCGACCGGCCGACCGATCAGCAGGGAGCGCACCGTGGCTAGCCTCAAGGAGCAGCTGTGGGACCCCGTTGCGGGTTTCGGGGTGACCTTCCGGACGATGTTCCGCCGGGTCGCCACCGAGCTCTACCCGTATGAGAAGAAGCCGACCGCCCCGCGCTTCCACGGCCGGCACCAGCTCAACCGCTGGCCCGACGGGCTGGAGAAGTGCATCGGCTGCGAGCTGTGCGCCTGGGCGTGCCCGGCCGACGCGATCTATGTCGAAGGCGCCGACAACGCCGAGGACGGACGCTACTCCCCGGGTGAGCGCTACGGCCGGGTCTACCAGATCAACTATCTGCGGTGCATCCTGTGCGGACTGTGCATCGAGGCCTGCCCGACGCGGGCGCTGACGATGACCAACGAGTACGAGCTGGCCGACGACAACCGTGCCGACCTCATCTACGAGAAGTCCAGGCTGCTCGCTCCGCTGCTGCCGGGGATGGAGCAGCCGCCGCACCCGATGCGGCTCGGCGACGACGAGAAGGACTACTACCGGGGCGCGGGCCAAGGCCGGGGCGGCGCCGACCCCGCGACGCAGGACACCCAGCGCGCCACGACGTCGCACCCTGATGCCGACGAGCACCGCAGCACCGGCAGCCAGCGCACCGCGGCGGCGCTGGATGATCCGGGGACCCGGTCATGATCCTGTTCTGGCTCCTGGCGCCACTGATGGTGCTGGCCGCGATCGGCATGGTGGTCGTCCGCAAGGCGGTGCACTCGGCACTGCTGCTGGCGTTCGTGATGGTGTCGCTTGCCGCGCTGTACGCCGGGCTGGACGCGCCGTTCCTGTTCGCCGTGCAGATCATCGTCTACACCGGCGCCATCTTGATGCTGTTCTTGTTCGTGCTGATGCTCGTCGGTGTCGACGCCTCGGACTCCGTCGTCGAGACGATCAAGGGCCAGCGCCTGATGGCGGTCGTGCTGGGTCTGCTCTTCGGCGGGCTGCTCTCGATCGGGGTGGCCCAGGCGGTGAGCGCCACCGTGGTCGGGCTCGACGAGGCCAATGGCGAGGGCAACGTGCCGGCGCTGGCGCAGCTGCTCTTCGGCCGGTACGTGTTCGCCTTCGAGCTCACCAGCGCGCTGCTCATCACTGCCGCGCTCGGCGCTATGGTGCTAGCCCACACCGAACGCGTGGCCCCCAAGGCGACCCAGCGTGACCTGGCCCAGGCCCGGATGCGCGACTACGCCGAACACGGCGCCCATCTGGGGCCCCTGCCCACGCCGGGCGTCTATGCGCGGCACAACGCCGTCGACACCCCCGCCTTGCTGCCGGACGGATCAACGGCCGAGGCCTCCGTCTCACGCTCGCTGCGGGCCCGCGGCAACGTCCGACGAGCCCATGCCGGCGACGTCGACAAGACTGCCGCCGCCCTCGACCCCGAGGCTCCTGCCGCCGACCTGAGCGAGCGGGGGTCGGGCCGGTGAACCCCGGCGCCTACATCACGCTGTCGGCGCTGCTGTTCAGCATCGGCGCGGTCGGAGTGCTCGTCCGCCGCAACGCGATCGTGGTGTTCATGTCGGTGGAGCTGATGCTCAACGCGTGCAACCTCGCACTCGTGACCTTCGCCAAGCAGACCGGGGACCTGAGCGGTCAGGTGGCGGCCTTCTTCGTCATGGTCGTCGCCGCGGCCGAGGTCGTCGTGGGCCTGGCCATCATCATGTCGATCTTCCGTACCCGCCGCTCGGCCTCGGTCGACGACGCCAGCCTGCTGAAGTACTGAGGAGCGCTGAGACAGCCCGTGACCCCACTGATCTCCCCGTGGCTCCCTGCCGAGGCCGGCGGCGGCGTGCCGGTGCTGCCGGTCGAGGCCGCCGGCACGTTCTGGTGGCTGTGGCTCATCATCGCCCTGCCCGCGCTCGGTGCGACGCTGCTGCTTCTCGGCGGGCGCCTGACCAACCCGTGGGGCCACCTGCTCGGCACCGCCATGTCGGCGGGGTCCTTCGGCGTCGCGCTGGTGATGTTCGTGGCGCTGCTCGGCCGGAGCGAGGAGGAGCGGCAGGTCCGGCAGCAGTTGTGGACCTGGTTGGACGTCGGTGACTACACCGTCGACATGAGTCTGCTGTTCGACCCGTTGTCGGCGGTGTTCGTGCTGCTCATCACCGGCGTCGGCACGCTGATCCATATCTACTCGATCGGCTACATGGCTCACGACGAGCGCCGCGGACGCTTTTTTGCCTACCTCAACCTGTTCGTGGTGGCGATGCTGGTGCTCGTCCTCGCCGACGACTACCTGGCGGTCTTCCTCGGCTGGGAGGGCGTCGGTCTGGCGTCGTACCTGCTGATCGGCTTCTGGGCCCACAAGCAGTCCGCAGCGGTCGCGGCCAAGAAGGCGTTCGTGGTCAACCGGGTCGGTGACGTCGGCATGTCGCTGGCCGTGATGACGATGGTCGCGACGTTCAGCACGTCGAGCTTCGTCGGCGTCTCGGCGGGGATGCCCGAGGCGTCGTCGGGCACGTCCACCGCGCTGGGCCTGCTACTGCTGCTGGCCGCCTGCGGGAAGTCGGCCCAGGTGCCGCTGCAGTCCTGGCTGCTGGACGCCATGGAGGGCCCGACGCCGGTCTCCGCGCTCATCCACGCCGCCACGATGGTCACGGCGGGCGTGTACCTGATCGTGCGCTCCAACTACGTGTACGCCGAGACGCCGGTGGCCCAGGTGGCGGTGATGGCCGTCGGGTTGGTGACGCTGCTGTTCGGTGCGGTGATCGGGTGCGCCAAGGACGACATCAAGAAGGCGCTGGCCGGCTCGACGATGAGCCAGATCGGGTACATGACGCTCGCGGCCGGGATCGGCCCGGCGGGCTACGCGTTCGCGATCTTCCATCTGCTCACGCACGGTTTCTTCAAGGCCAACATGTTCCTCGGAGCCGGGTCGGTCATGCACGCGATGGACGACGACGTCGACATGCGGCACTACGGCGCGCTGAGCCGGGCCATGCCGATCACGTTCCTCACCTTCGCGGCCGGCTACCTCGCCATCATCGGGTTTCCCGGTTTTGCCGGCTTCTGGTCCAAGGACAAGATCATCGAGGCCGCCTTCGCCGAAGGCTGGGTGTTCGGCGTGGGCGCGCTGCTCGGCGCCGGTGTGACGGCGTTCTACATGACCCGCGTGATGCTGATGACGTTCATCAGCAAGAAGCGGTGGCGCTCTGGTGTTCACCCGCACGAGTCGCCGTCGGTGATGACCGTGCCGCTGGTGGTGCTGGGCGCGCTGTCGGCCGTCGGGGGGGTGCTGCTGCTCGGCGGTTGGATCACCGGCTGGCTCGAGCCCGTCACCGGCCCGGAGGGCGAGCACGAGCTGTTCGTCAGCCCGTTCATCCTCACCTCCTTGGTGACGCTGGTCGTCCTCGCGGGCGTGGTGGTGGCGTGGCTGGTCTTCGGCCGCGGCGAGCTGGCCGGCACGGCTCCGCAGCGGGTGTCGTGGGTGACCCGGGCGGCGCGCAACGACCTGTATGGCGACGCGTTCAACGAGGCGGTCTTCATGCGACCGGGCCAGCACCTCGTCCGGGGCCTGGTCTATCTCGACGACACGATCATCGACGGGGTGGTCAACGGCGTCGCGGCGCTGGTCGGCGGTTCGTCCGGACAGGTGCGCCGCGCCCAGACCGGATTCGTCCGCTCGTACGCGCTCACCATGCTCGGCGGCGCGCTCGTCGCTGTGCTGGCGACCCTGGCGGTGACGCTCGCATGAGCTTCCCCCTTCTCACGATCCTCGGTGGGGTACCTCTGCTCGGGGCGCTGCTGCTGGTGGCGCTGCCGAGGTCACGGGCTGCGGCGGCGCCGATGGTCGCGCTCGTGTGCTCCCTTGTCACGCTCGGGCTCGGGGTGGTGGTGGCCTGGCAGTTCGACGCCGACGCCGGCGGCTTCCAGCTGAGCGAGGAGGCGGACTGGATTCCCGCGCTGGGCGCTCACTACGCCCTCGGCGTCGACGGCATCGGTCTCACCCTCGTGCTGCTCACCGTGGTGTTGACGCCGGTGGTCATCCTGGCCTCCTGGCGCGACGGTGACCTGGGCCGCTGGAGCGCCAACTCCTTCTTCGCGTGGGTGCTGGCGCTCGAGGGGCTCGCGATCGGGGTGTTCGCTGCCACCGACGTGTTCTTGTTCTACGTGTTGTTCGAGGCCACGCTGATCCCGATCTACTTCCTGATCGGCGGCTTCGGCGGCCCGCAGCGGTCCTACGCGGCGGTGAAGTTCCTGCTCTACTCGCTGCTGGGCGGACTGTTGATGCTCGCGGCGGTCGTCGGGTTGTACGTGGTCTCCGCCGACGCCGGCGCGCCGAGCTATCTGCTCACCGACCTGATGGACGTGCCGATGGAGGAGACCACCGGCCGCCTGCTGTTCGCCGGCTTCTTCGTGGCCTTCGCCATCAAGGCGCCGATGTTCCCCGTCCACACGTGGCTTCCCGACGCCGCGGCCTCGGCCACCCCCGGCACCTCGGTGCTGCTGGTCAGCATCCTCGACAAGATCGGCACCTTCGGCATGATCCGCTTCTGCCTGGGGCTGTTCCCCGAGGCGTCGCAGTGGGCCTCGCCGGTGGTGATCGCGCTGGCGGTCTTCAGCGTGCTGTACGGCGCTCTGGTCGCCATCGGGCAGACCGACATGCGCCGGCTCGTTGCCTACACCTCGGTGTCGCACTTCGGTTTCATCGTGCTCGGGATCTTCGTGTTCACCAGCCAGGGCGGGTCCGGCTCGACGCTGTACATGTTCAACCACGGACTCTCCACGGCGGCGCTGTTCCTGGTCACCGGCATGCTCATCCAGCGTCGGGGCTCCGCTCAGATCGCGGACTTCGGCGGCGTACAGAAGGTGGCACCGGTGCTTGCCGGGGTGTTCCTGGTCGCCGGGCTGTCCAGTCTGTCGTTGCCGGGCCTTTCGCCGTTCGTGAGCGAGTTCCTCGTGCTGGCCGGCACCTTCCGCACCTCGGTGCTGGCGGCGGTGGTGGCCACCCTCGGCATCGTGCTCGCCGCGCTCTACATCCTGCTCATGTACCAGCGCACCATGAACGGTCCGCTGCAGGCCTCCGCCGCGGCCATCCCGGACCTGGGGCTGCGCGAGCGACTGGCCCTCGCTCCGCTGCTCGCCCTGATCCTCGCGCTCGGCTTCTTCCCCCAACCCCTGCTCGACGTCATCAACCCTGCCGTGGGCGCCACGCTCTCCCACGTCGGCGTCGCGCAACCCGAGCCGGACGTTGATGTGTCCGCACCCGATGAGGAGCCGCAGCCGTGACCGGCGAGTTCGATGTGCCGAAGGTCGAGTACGCGCTGGTGCTGCCGCTGCTGGTGGTCTTCGGCGGGGCTCTTGTCGGGGTTGTCATCGAGGCGTTCGCGTCTCGGGCCTGGCGCTACACCGCGCAGGTCGGGGTCACCGTCACGACGCTGGTCGCCGCGCTCGTTTCCACCGTGCTGGTCGGTGTGGGACTGGACAGCATCGGCGGCGATGTCCCGGCCAGAGGCGAGCTCGTCGTCGAGGGCGCCATCGTGGTCGACGGACCGAGCGTCTTCTTGTGGGGCTTGCTGCTGGTGCTGTCGCTCATCAGCGCGCTGCTCTTCGCCGAGCGGCGTCTCGAGGGCGGCCTGACCAGTTTCGCCGGGCAGGCGGCCGCGCTCCCGGGCACCGACGCCGAGCGCGTCGCCTCCACCGAGCGCATCGAGCACACCGAGGTGTTCCCGCTCATGCTCTTCGCCGTCGGCGGCATGATGGTCTTTCCCGCCGCCGGCGACCTGCTCATCATGTTCGTCGCCCTCGAGGTGCTGAGCCTCCCGCTCTACCTGCTCTGCGGGCTGGCCCGCCGCCGCCGGCTGCTGAGCCAGGAGGCGGCCATGAAGTACTTCCTGCTCGGTGCGTTCTCCTCGGCGTTCTTCCTCTACGGCATCGCCCTGGTCTACGGGTACGCGGGCTCGTTCGACCTGACCGCTATCGACCAGGCCGTGTCGGCCAGCACCGCTGGCACTCCGCTGCTGCTCGCCGGGATCGCCCTGATCGCCGTCGGTCTGCTGTTCAAGATCGGCGCCGCGCCGTTCCACGCCTGGACTCCCGACGTCTACCAGGGCGCCCCCACGGCCGTGACCGGCTTTATGGCGGCGTGCACCAAGATTGCCGCATTCGGTGCGCTGCTCCGCGTCTTCTACGTCGGCTTCGGCGGCGCGTCGTGGGACTGGCGGCCGCTGATCTGGGTGGTGGCCATCCTCACGATGGTGGTGGGCTCTTTGGTGGCCATCACCCAGTCCGACATCAAGCGGATGCTGGCGTACTCCTCGATCGCCCACGCCGGTTTCGTCCTGGTGGGCTTCGTCGGGCTGTACTCGGGCAACGCCACCGGCGCGGGCATCACCAGCCTGTCCAGCGTGCTGTTCTATCTCACGACGTACGGGTTCAGCACGCTCGGCGCCTTCGCCGTCGTCACCCTCGTGCGCGACGCCGGCGGCGAGACGACGCACCTGTCGCGCTGGGCCGGGCTCGGGCGTTCGTCGCCGGTGCTTGCCGGCGCCTTCGCGTTCTTCCTGCTGGCCTTCGCGGGTATCCCGCTCACCAGCGGGTTCATGGGCAAGTGGATGGTCTTCGCGGCTGCCTGGGCCGGCGGAGCGTGGGTGCTGGTGGTCATCGCGGTGCTGACGAGCCTCGTCGCCGCCTTCTTCTATGTCCGCGTCATCGTCGTGATGTTCTTCTCCGACCCGGGTGTCGACGCCCCGGCGGTCGCCGTACCCAGCGCACTGACCGCGGCGGTCATCGCGGTGGCCGTGGCGGCGACGGTGCTGCTCGGCGTCGTGCCCGGGCCCGTCCTCGACCTCGCCCAGCAGGCCGGAGCATTCGTACGCTGACCGGGTCGTCGACAGCAGGCTGGGAGGAGGGCACCTCGTGACAGCGACCAGTTTCGGTATTCCGAGGGGCGACGCGACCCTGGAGGCAGTGCTGCGGGCCGGGCTGGAGGCGGTTGAGGTCGGCCTGACGGCGGCGGTCTCCAGCGAGGCAGAGTTCGTCAACGAGGCGGCTCGGCACCTGCTCGACGCGGGGGGCAAGCGCTTTCGCCCGCTGCTGGTGCTGCTGGCTGCCCAGTTCGGCGTCGAGGACGCTGATGCCGAGGCGGTTGTGGCGGCGGCGCTCGTGGTCGAACTGACCCACGTGGCCACCCTGTACCACGACGACGTGATGGACGAGGCCCGGCTGCGGCGGGGGGCGCCATCGGCCAATGCGCGCTTCGACAACTCCGTGGCGATCCTCACCGGCGACTTCCTGTTCGCCCAGGCATCCGACATCGTCGCCGGTCTCGGACCGGAGGCGGTGCGCATCCAGGCCCGCACCTTCGCCCGGCTCGTGCAGGGCCAGATCGCCGAGACCCGCGGTCCCGCGCCGGGCCAGGACCCCCTCGACCATTACCTGAGCGTCGTCGCCGACAAGACCGGCTCCCTGATCGCCGCCTCGGCTCGGCTGGGGGCGTTGACCGCCGGATGCAGTAGGCACCTGCAGGGCGTGCTCACCGCCTTCGGGGAGCGGATCGGGACCGCGTTCCAGCTCTCCGACGACATCCTCGACGTCGCCAGCGCTGCCACCCAGTCGGGCAAGACCCCCGGCACCGACCTGCGCGAGGGCGTGGCGACGCTGCCCGTGCTGCTCTTCGAGGGGGCCCCGGACCCCGCGGACGGCCGGCTGCGCGAGCTCCTCGCCGGCGACCTCGGTGACGACGCGCTGCTGGGCGAGGCGCTCACGCTGCTGCGGGGGCATCCGGCGATGGGCCAGTCGCGCTCCTATGTCGTCGACCGGGCCGAGGAGGCCAGGGCCCTGCTCGAGCAGCTGCCGGCGGGGCCCGCGCGCGACGCCCTGGACGATCTGTGCGACCTGGTGGTGACCCGGACAGCCTGACCCCACACAGTCGCGATCCGCGCATTCCGTAGGGACGAAATG
>JACCVL010000195.1 GCA_013698185.1 Nocardioidaceae bacterium | reverse complement strand
AGTCCGTCCAGTAGTGCAGCCCCTCCCACGACATCGCCACGCCGCTGTAGGTGGAGTAGGTGAACCGGACGATCGCACACGAGTTGCTGGTCGACCCGTAGCCGGCCGCCGGCAGCGCGTCGAGGTTAAGCGTGCGCCAGCCGCGGCTGGCCAGCTCGTAGCCGACGGCCGCACCGATCACCCCCGCGCCGATGATGACGACGTCCGCGTCTGGCTCTGACATTCGACGACCTTCCAGGACCGGTGTCGGTTCCACTAGACGAGATTTTCTGGCTATTGTGCCGTGCAGCGGAAAACGTACGCAGGATGATGCCCGATTCCAAGGGGTTCAGGGTGGATGGTGTCTCACGGTGCCGCCTGATGGGCGACCAATTCGACTCCCTTGTTGTCTGCCGGGTCGGCTGCCCGGTCGCCTGCCGGGTCACCGCGGACGCGGTGGCGCCGGACCCTTGATGCGACGACCTGCCCGCTACTCCGCACTCGGGCTGCTGACGCGCGGGCTGACGGGCCGGAAGTGGCCGCGGCTGTGGTCACAGCACGACCTGCGGCGTTCCTACGACGTGGTGATCGTCGGCGCTGGCGTGCACGGCCTGGCCTGTGCCTACTACCTCGCCAAGGTGCACGGCATCACGAACGTTGCGGTGCTGGACAAGGGCTGGCTGGGGGGCGGCGGGTCGGGGCGCAACACCGCGATCCTGCGGTCCAACTACCTGACCCCGGAGGGCATCCGGTTCTACGACCGGTCGCTGCACCTGTACCGCCGGATGTCCGCCGAGCTCAACCTCAACGTGATGTTCTCCCAGCGCGGGCACCTGACGCTGGCCCACTCCGACGCCGCGTTGCGGACGATGCGCTGGCGGGCCGAGGTCAACGTGCTGCAGGGCGTCGACTCCCGGGTCGTCGACGCCGCCGAGGTCAAGACGCTCGTACCTAGCCTGGACGTGTCACCGCACTCGGCGCACCCGATCCTGGGTGCCCTCTACCACCCGCCGGGCGGGATCATCCGGCACGACGCCGTGGTCTGGGGCTACGCCCGGGCGGCCGCGGCCCTGGGCGTGCAGCTGCACCAGGAGACCGAGGTGAGCGACATCTTGGTCGAGGGTGGCGACGGGCCGAGCGGCAAGGGACCGGGCGGGCGCGTCACCGGCGTGCGGACCAGCCGGGGGGACATCAGCGCGCGGGTTGTCGTCAACTGCGCGGCCGGCTGGGCCTCCACCGTCGCCCAGCTGGCTGGCCTCACGCTGCCGATCACCACGATCCCGCTGCAGGCGGCGGTGACCGAGCCGGTGAAGGTCTTCCTCCCGGCGGTCGTGGTGTCGGGTTCGCTGCACGTCTACGTCAGCCAGACCGACCGGGGCGAGCTGGTCTTCGGTGCCGCCGTTGACCCGGTCGCTGCGTACTCGACGCGCGGCTCGTTGGAGTTCGTCGAGGGGCTGGCCAGCAACATCCTGCAGCTGATGCCCGGCATCGCCCGGATGCGCCTGCTGCGACAGTGGGCCGGCTTGTGCGACATGACGCCGGACTACTCGCCGATCATGGGCGGCACCCCCGTCGACGGCTTCTTCGTCGACGTGGGCTGGGGGACGTACGGGTTCAAGGCCGGGCCGGTCTCCGGTGAGCAGATGGCCGCCTGCATCGCCACCGGCCGGACCCCCGAGCTGATCCGCGCGTTCGACCTGGCCCGCTTCACCGAGGACCGGCTGGTCGGCGAGAAGGGTGCTGCGGCGGTGGGACACTGATGCTGCTGGTCGCCTGCCCGCACTGCGGCCCCCGGGACGCGGCGGACTTCCACTACCTCGGCGCGACCAACCCGCGTCCCGACCCCACCGACACCACCGCACCGGCCTGGCGGACCTACCTGCACCTGCGCGCCAACGTGGCCGGCTGGCAGCAGGAGACGTGGTACTGCCGAGCCTGCCGCCGCCATGTCGTGCTGGAGCGCAACACCGTGACCAACGAGTTCCGCGACCCGCCCGTCGACCCGCTGGGCGGTGCCTCGTGACGAGCCGGCGACTGTCCGGTCGCGGCGCCGCGCTGAACCGGGACGAGCCGTTCACCTTCCGCTGGAACGGTTCGCGGGTGCGGGCCTTCGCCGGCGACACGTTGGTGTCCGCCCTGCTGGCCGGCGGGCACGAGGTGATCTCCCGCTCGATGAAGTACCACCGGCCTCGTGGGGTGCTGACCGCCGACTACTGGGACCCCAACTGCATCGTCCAGGTCGGGGCGGAGCCGAACGTGCGCGGAGCCCACCGGCTGGCCGCGCCGTGGATGGACGTGCGCGCGCAGAACGTCTGGCCGTCGCTCGACCACGACGTCAAGGCGGCCAACTCCCTGGCCGGGCGCTTCCTGACCGCCGGCTTCTACTACAAGACGTTCATGCGTCCCAGCGCGCTGTGGCCGGCGTACGAGCGCGTGCTCGCCACGTTTGCCCCCGGCGGGACCGTTGACCTCGACGCCGAGCCGCCGCAGTGTGACGTCCGCTTCGCCCACCCCGACGTCGTGGTCGCCGGGGGCGGGCCAGCCGGGATGGCAGCCGCGTTGGCGGCCGCCCGCGCCGGTGCCGACGTGCTGCTGGTCGAACACGGCCATGACCTCGGTGGCCACCTGCTGTGGGGCAGCGACGACGATCGGGACCGGGCGGGGCAGCTGGCGGCGACCGTGCGCGCCGCCGGTGTTGAGGTGCTGACCGACGCCACCGTGACCGGCCGCTATGACGGCAGCTGGGTGGCCATCAACCAGCGCACCGTGCCCGGCGTGTGGGAGCGGCTGGTCAAGGCCCGGGCGAAGTGCCTGGTCGTGGCCCCCGGGCTGATCGAGCGGCCGTACGTGTTCGCCGGAAACGACCACGTAGGGGTCATGCTCTCCGGTGCGGTGCGCCGGCTGCTGAACAGGTACGGCGTGCTGCCCGGTGAGCGCGCGGTGGTGTTCAGCGCGAACGCCGAGGGGGCGTCGGCCGCGCGTGACCTGCGGGCGGCGGGTGCGGAGGTGCGGCTGGTCGAGGCCGGCAGCGGGGTGCGGCTCGAACGGGTGGTGGGGTCCAGGCACCGGGCGCAGGCGGCGGTGCTGTCCGACGGACGCCGGCTGGACGCCGACCTGGTCGTCACCGCGGTCGGCTGGACCGCGCCGACGTCGCTAACGAACATGGCAGGTGACCGGCCGGTCTACGACCCGGTCGCGGCGCGGTTCTTCCCCGGCCGGCTGCCGCCCGACGTCCTGGTTGCGGGCGGCCTGGCCGGTGACGGCTCGGTGGACGAGCTGGTCGCGCACGCTGAGGCGACCGGCGCCCTGGCGGCTCGCCGCGGGCTGACCGTTCGTGCGCAGC
>JACCVL010000189.1 GCA_013698185.1 Nocardioidaceae bacterium | reverse complement strand
GCGGAGGTGCGCTTCGGCACCCGGACCGACCCCGATGCCGGCCTCCTCCTCGGCGTCGTGTCGGCTGACGGCGTTCGCCAGCATCTCGTGGCCCGGGTGCAGCCGCTGGGCTAGCGGCTCAGCGGCGGCGGGCCCCGAACGGGATGCGCAGCGTGGTGGTGTCCTGCCGAAGGGAGAAGACGGCTCGTGCCGGGCTCCAGGTGCCGAGCGTGTCCGCACCGTCGCCGTTCCAGTCTCCCGGCACCGGCAGCCGGCCGGCCCGGCCGACCGTGGTGGCGGTCACCGCACCGGTGCGGCTTGAACGCAGCCGCCAGCGGGCCGTGCGAGTGTCGAACGTGCCCAGGTCGTCTCGACCATCGCCGTCCCAGTCACCGGTGACCGGTATCGCACCACGAGCACCGAACCGCACCCGGCGCACCGAACCACCGTCGCCGCGCAGCACGAAGGTGCCCGTCTTGGCCACGAAAGCGCCGACATCGCTACGGCCGTCGCCGTTCCAGTCGCCGGTGACGGGCTCGCTGGTCACCCGCCCGAAAGCAACCCTGCTGGTCGTGCCGGTGGAGCTGTGCAGCGTGAACAGGGTCCGACGACGACTCCACACGCCGACATCGGTGCGCCCGTCGCCGTTCCAGTCGCCGGTGACCGGACGGTCGATGGTGCCGCCGAACGGGACACGGGTCACGGTCCCGTCGCGCCGGCGCAGCAGGAACACCGCGCCGTCGGCTCGCGGCCGGAAGACGCCGACATCGTCGCGCCGGTCGCCGTTCCAGTCTCCGGCGAGCGGGATGTCGCCGCAGTTGTGGCTGCGGATGGTGCTGTTGTAAACCAGCCGCCGGTCGTGGAACACCGCATGCTGCAGGACCCGGCCCAGACGCTGCTCAACGTGCAGGTGGGCGCTGGTCGACGAGCCCGACGACCCAACCAACCCGACCAACTGGCCCTGATCGAGCCACTGACCCTCGACGACCCACTGGGCCTCGAGGTGGGCGTACAGCGTCGACCAATGATGCCCGTGGGCGACCACGACGTACTTGCCGTACGACGAGCCGCCCAGGTCGACCACGTCGGTCACGACCCCGGCAGCGCTCATCAGCGCCGGCGCCCGGTAGTCGCGGTCGCGGTTGAAGTCGATGGCGTAGTAGCTCGGGCTGTGCTCCGCCCGGGTGTCGGCCCGCCACCGCTGCCCACAGCCGAACGGTGCCTCGAAGTCCGGGTCGGCAGGGGCCGCGACGGCGGCGGAGAGGGGCCCACCAACGGCGACCGTGCCCAGCGCGGCAGCCGTCACCGAGGACGTCAGCGCGCGGCGGAGGCTGCCATCGGACACGACCCCACCCTTCTGGCGCCGCGCCCGCCATCACGGCCACAACGGCCTCATGCGTCACAGCACAGTCACGCACGGTAGTGACGAGGGTGGGTTAGTGACACCTCTCGGCTCGGGCATGGGTACTTCGGTGCTGATCGGCAACCGCTTCGTGGGTCGGCACCCGGTCCGTTCAGCCCCGGTGGGCGCGGCGGATCAGGCCCTCCTGTGCGACCGAGGCGACCAAGGTGCCGTCTTCACCGAAGATGCGCGCCTGCGCGAAGCCCCGGGCGCCGGTGGCGACCGGTGACACCTGGTCGTACAGCATCCACTCCGCGGCCCGTGCCGGCTGGTGGAACCACAACGCGTGGTCGAGAGAGGCGGCCTGCAGCCCGGGAGACCCGATCAGCAGACCGTGCGGGATCAGCGCCGAGCCCAGCAGCGTCAGATCGCTCGCGTAGGTGAGCACGCAGGTGTTGAGGACGGGGTCGTCGGGCAGCGCTCCGCTGGCCCGGAACCACAGCCGTTGGCGCGCCGGGCTGCCCGCGGCATCGATGGAACCGCCAGCACGGCTGTCCCCGACGTACCGCACGTCGAGGGCCGACCACTCCTGGCGCCACGAGTCGGCCGCGCGCGAGCTGATGTCCTCGAGTAGGTCGGCAAGGTCGGGGCAGCCCTCGGCGGGCGGGACCGCCGGCATGTCGTCCTGGTGGTCGAAACCGTCCTCATGACGCTGGAACGACGACGTCAGGTAGAAGATGACCTTGCCGTGCTGGCGCGCCGACACCCGCCGGGTGCTGAACGAGGAGCCGTCGCGGATGCGCTCGACGTCATAGACGATCGGCACGGCGGTGTCCCCGCCGCGCAGGAAGTACGCGTGCAGCGAGTGCACCCGTCGCTCCGCGTCCACGCTGCGGCACGCCGCCATCAGCGCCTGGGCGGCAACTTGGCCGCCGAAGACCCGCTGCAGTGTCGAGCGCGGGGGTTGCGCGCCGCGAAAGAGGTCGACCTCGAGGCGTTCGAGGTCGAGGATGTCCACGAGCTCGGCGACGGAGGTGGGCACCCCGGCAATCCTGCCATGCGTGGCTCGCCAGACGGCGACGGCCGCACCCCGGTGCGGGGTGCGACCGTCGGCCCTGGGCGGTGTCGTACTGCGATGCCCGTCGCGAGCCTGCGTCAGCGCGTGGTGTCGCGGTCGCTGACGTCGCCGTCGGCCTCCACGTGCTCCTTGCGGACCTCTTCGCTGACCGTCTGCTCCTCGACAACCTCTTCCTTGCCCAGGCTCACCCGCTCCACCGGGACGGCCTCCTTCTGCACGACGACCTGCTCCTCGTTGAGGGTGACCTCGTGCTCCTCCTCGGAGATGCCCGGACCGGCGGTGGCCTGGTCGCGGTTGGCCTCAGTGATCGGCTCGGTCTCCAGCACCGCCCGCTCCTTGCGAACCGGGACGGTCTGCGTGACGTTCTCGGTGGTCACGTACTTGCGCAGCCGGGCGCGACCGGTCTCCTTCTGGGTGGTGCCGACCTGGACCTGCTCCTCCGAGCGCGTCATGGCCTCGTCGGTGGTCGGGCCGGAGGTGTCATACCCGGCGGTCGTGTCGACGTTCGACCGGTCGTCGGTCGTCGTGGTGGTCGTCGTGTCGGTGTAGTCGTACTCGCCGAAACCGATGCCGTAGTGCTCGTAGAGACGACGCTCCTCCGACTCCGGCAGGTGGTCGCCGTCGAGGTCGACCTTCGGGGCGTCCTTGACCTTCTCCTGCGAGTGGGCCACGTTAAGGCGGTCGTCGGCGAACGAGGCGCCCTGCAGCGGCACGAACGTCTCGTCGCTGCCGAACAGGCCCGTGTTCACGGTCGCCCAGTCCGGCTCCCCGGTGGAGTCGTCGAGGTAGACCTGGCCGACCTTGCCGATCTTATCCCCGTCGCTGCCGTACGCGGTACTGCCAACCAGCTGCTGGACATTGCCCAGATCCATGCGGAACTCCTTCGTCATGTGCAAGGGATGCCTCCCGTCGGGAGGTCTTGGTCATGGTGCTACTCCCCCGTTACCCCGGCACCGGACACCTA
>JACCVL010000183.1 GCA_013698185.1 Nocardioidaceae bacterium | reverse complement strand
AGCCCCAGCAGCAGCCCCAGCACCGTCCGGCACCCGTGGGCGTCGGGGCCGGGCCGGCCCAGCAGCGGCCCCGTCCGGTCGACTTCGACGACGACGAGCTCGACGTCCCCGACTTCTTGAAGTAGGGCACCGACACCGTTGTTCGTCCACGACAGGGTCATCGGCCGGGTCCGGGTCGCCTTCACCCACCGCCACGGCGGCGTGAGCACCGGGCCCTGGTCGTCTCTCAACCTGGCGGCTGGGGTGCGTGGCGAGGCCGATGACGACCACGACAGCGCCGCCGCGGTCTCGGCCAACCTCACCCGGTTGGCCGAGACCTTCGGCGTTTCCGAGCGTGAGGTGCTGACCATGCGCCAGGTGCACGGCCGCGACGTCGTCGTCGTCGGACGGGCCGCGGTCGACGCGGCTCCGCCTGCCGCTGACGGGTTGGTGACGCGCACACCCGGCCTCGTCCTGCTGGCCCGTGCGGCTGACTGCGTGCCGGTCGCGATCGCCGACCGGGCTCGTGGCCTTGCGGGCGTCGCGCACTCCGGCCGGGCGGGCACGCAGGCTGGGGTCGTGACTGTGGCCGTCGACGCCCTCCGTGATCTCGGTGCCGCCGAGCTGGAGGCGTGGATCGGTCCACGGGTGTGCGGCGCCTGCTACGAGGTCCCGGGCTGGATGCGCGACCAGGTGGCAGCCGTTGAGCCCGCCACCTGGTCCACGACCCGTGCCGGGACACCGGGGCTGGACCTGGCTGGGGGAGTGCGCGAGCAGCTGGACCGTGCCGGTGTCGTGGTGCACGACCTCGCCGACGAGCGCAACGTGTGCACCATGGAGTGCGACGACTTCTTCTCGCACCGTCGCCAGGGCACCCGGTCCGGGCGCATGGGTGTGCTCGTGCAGGTGCAGCCATGACGGCCGACCACGACGGTGGCCCCGTCGCCGACGATCGGACCGGTGAGCTCTCCCGCCGGCTCGGCCAGGTCGAGCGACGCATCAGGGACGCCTGCGCCGCCGCCGGCCGCGACCGTGATGAGGTGACACTGGTGGTGGTGACCAAGACCTATCCGGCCAGCGACGTCGAGCGGCTGGCGGGGTTCGGCGTCGCCGACTTCGGTGAGGCGCGCCACCCCGAGGCGGCACACAAGATCGACGAGTGTCACGCCGCCGGCTTCAGCCACCTTAGCTGGCACTTCGTCGGCGCCGTGCAGACCAACAAGGCCGGTCCGGTGGCCCGTTATGCCGACCTGGTGCACTCGGTGGACCGGCTGCGGCTGGTGGCGGCGCTCGACGGTGCCGCGGGACGCGCCGAGCGGCAGCTGGACTGTCTGGTGCAGCTGGACCTCGACGGCTCGGGCAGCCGTGGCGGCACGGGCCAGCGCTCCGGTGCCCCGGCCGAGATTGCGTCGGCCGTCATCGAAGCGGTCGCGACGGCCCGGTCGCTGCGGCTGCGAGGGGTGATGGCGGTCGCGCCGATGGGTGCCGATCCCACCGCGGCCTTCGAGCGGCTGGCCGCTGTCGCCGCAGAGGTGTCCGCCGCCCACCCCGGCGCGGACTGCATCTCCGCGGGCATGAGTGACGACCTCGAGCAGGCCGTCGCGGCTGGTGCGACACACCTGCGTGTCGGTCGCGCGGTGCTCGGGGAGAGACCTCCGCTCCGCTAGTGTCGGCGACGAATCGGCAACGCTTTCCGGAGGGTGACGGCAATGGCTAGCGCGATGCGCAAAATGGGTGTCTACCTCGGGCTGGTCGAGGACGCCGACGACTACGACGACGATGGCCAGCGCGACGACTCCGGCGAATCGGACTTCGCGCGGCAGGGGGCGCAACCGCACGGCTCCCGGCGGCTGGACCCCCAGCGAATGGAGTCCGGCGAGCAGGAGCCGCACCGGCAGGTACGCGCCGTCAGGGCGGACAGTGCCGCTCCGGTCGCGCACTTGTCCGAGCGCCGACCACGCCCGGTTGGGGTCGAGATGTCCCGTATCACCACGCTGCACCCGCGGACGTACAACGAGGCTCGCACGATCGGCGAACACTTCCGCGAGGGCATCCCGGTGATCATGAACCTGTCCGAGATGGACGACAACGACGCTAAGCGGCTCGTCGACTTCGCCGCTGGGCTGGTCTTCGCGGTACAAGGCTCCATCGAGCGGGTCACTAGCAAGGTGTTCCTGCTCTCCCCGCCGAACGTGACCGTGGCCGCGGAGGACAAGCAGCGCATCGCCGAGGGCGGGTTCTTCAACCAGAGCTGACCGCCGCCGCGACCCCGCTCTCACGACTGCCGCACCCGCACCGGACAATCGACCCATGCTCTTCGTCGGCCAGGTCATCGACTTCATCCTCTGGGTGGGGGTCGTTGTCCTGATCTCGAGGTTCGTCATCGAATGGGTGCAGGTGCTGGCGCGGTCCTGGGCCCCGCGGGGCATCGTGCTGGTCATCTGCGAGGCGGTCTACACCGTCACCGATCCGCCGTTGCGGGCTCTTCGGCGCGTGATCCCGCCGCTGCGACTGGGGTCGGTGGCGCTGGACCTGTCCCCGATGGTGTTGTTGGTGGCCTTGTGGGTGCTGCAGGCCATCAACCGCGCAGTCTTCTTCTAGCCCGCGCGGTTGCCGGTACGGTGGTGCCCGCCCAAACGCCCCGCGGTGGGGCCGCACCGGCCGTACGCGTGTCGGGCGGCAACCACCGCCCACGATCACCCACCACGACCCGAACAGGTGAGCCATGCCATTAACACCCGAGGACGTGCGCAACAAGCGCTTCACGCCGGTCCGCCTCCGCGAGGGCTACGACATGGGGGAGGTCGACCAGTTCCTCGACGAAGTCGAGACCGAGCTGGAGCGTCTGGCGGCCGCCGATACCGTTGCGCCGGGCCCGACATCGACCGCGTCGACCGCCGACGACGGCGGGCAGTCGGGGGACGCGGCTGGTGCCACCCCGGACCTCAGTGGCGACAACGGCGCGGTGCAGCGCTCCCCGCTCACGGTCACCCAGGCATCCGCCGCCGCCACCCGGCTGATGGAGCTGGCCGGACGTAACGCCGACGAGGTGCTCGCCGAGGCAGGGCAGCAGGCCGAGCAGATCGAGCGCGACGCACGCACCGAGGCTGACCGCGTCCGCGAGGAGGCCGCGGCCCGAGCCGAGGCGGCTGAGGCTGAGGCCTCGGCCCGGGCCGAGAACCTCGACGCCGGGACGACCACGAGGCGCACCGAGATGGTGGCGCACCTCGAGCGTGAGCGCGAGGCGCTGACTGCGGAGATCGTGCAGCTGCGCGCCTTCGAGCAGGAGTACCGCAGCCGCCTGACGCTCTACTTCGCCGACCAGCTCGCCAAGCTCGAGGGCACGGGGACCGGCTCGGACCCGCTGGTGGCCGTCGAGACCAGCGGTGACGGCGACCCCGACGCCGAACGGGAGGCCCAGACCGGGCCGCCACCGTCACGGCTGCAGTCCCTGCTCGGCGAGGACCCGCCCACACCCAGCTGAGCCCGGTGTGCGCGGAGAGGTGATCGGGCCTGGCGTGTGTGAGCCGAATAGTTGGCCTATCCTCTCCGCACCGACGACCGAGACGAGGCTCCATGGCCAAAGCAGACGCGGACCGACCAGGCCGGGCCGGACGCACGGCGGCGGCCGCGCGGTCGAGCAGCGAGCCCGTGCAGGCATCCGCCACCAAGGCGTCGGCCAAGAAGGCGAGCCGCCGCTCGCCGTCCTCGCTGCCCGTACGTCAGGGCGAGGACTCCTGGACCGCGTCCGACGTCGCGCACGTCCGTGCCGAGCTCGAGGCTGATCGGGCCCGGTTGCTCGACGAGGTCGCGGCTGCGGACCTCGAGATCAAGAGCCTGTTGCGCGATGGCGGCGACGGGGCGGGCAACGACCAGGCCGACGTCGGCTCCAAGGCGCTCGAGCGTGACGCCGAGATGTCGCTGGCCAACAACAGCCGCGAGATGCTCCTGCAGGTCGAGCACGCCCTCGCCCGCCTCGACGACGGCAGCTACGGGGTGTGTGAGTCCTGCGGGCAGCCGATCGGCAAGCTGCGGCTGATGGCCTTCCCGCGTGCCACACTGTGCCTGTCATGCAAGCAGCAGCAGGAGCGGCGCTGACGCCTGAGGGCGACCTCGCCGCAGCCGATGCCCCGCGCCGGCTCACGCTGCTGGCTGTGGTGGCCCTCGTCGGCTGGGGCGTCGACGTGGCCACCAAGGTGGCAGCTGTCGGCCTCCTCACCGGCCGTGACCCGGTCCAGTTGGTTCCCGGCGTCCTCACCCTCACCCTCACCCGCAATCCCGGTGCGGCCTTCAGCGTCGCCACCTCGATGACCGCTGTGTTGACCGTGGTCGCCTTGGGCGTCGTGGCAGCGGTGCTCAGACTGGCGGGGCGGATCCGCAGTCGGGTCTGGGCGGTGGCTCTGGGGCTGCTGCTGGGCGGTGCGCTCGGCAACCTGACCGACCGGATGCTGCGCGAGCCGGGCCCGTTCCGGGGTCACGTCGTCGATTTCCTGCAGCTGCCGCACTGGCCGGTGTTCAACCTTGCGGACAGCTGCATCGTGGTGGCGGCGGTGCTCATCGCGGTGCAGTCGCTGCGCGGCGCCGGCCTCGACGGGCGCCACGCCGACCACGACGACACCACGTGACCGGGTGGCGCAGCCTGCCGGTGCCGGACGGTCTCGACGGGGATCGCCTCGACAGCGCGCTGGCGCGGTTGCTCGGGCTGTCGCGGACGCGTGCGGCCGGCCTCGTGGCCGCTGGCGGCGTACGCATCGACGGGCTCGTACCCGCCAAGTCCGACCGGGTGCAGGCTGGCTCCTGGCTCGAGGTGGAGATGCCGGATGCGCGCGCCGAGGTCGAGGTCGCCGCCGAGCTGGCCGACGGGTTGCGGATCGTCCATGACGACGCCGATCTCGTCGTGGTCGACAAGCCAGTGGGCGTTGCCGCCCATCCCAGCCCTGGTTGGGGCGGGCCGACGGTGGTCGGCCACCTGGCGGCCGCGGGCTACCGGGTGGCGACCTCGGGGGCGGCGGAACGGCAGGGGGTGGTGCATCGCCTCGACGTCGGGACCAGTGGCCTGATGGTCGTGGCCAAGTCCGAGCACGCCTACTCGGTGCTCAAGCAGGCCTTTCGCGATCGCACCGTCGACAAGGTCTACCACGCCCTTGTCCAAGGCCGTCTCGACCCGTTGCGCGGCATCATCGACGCCCCGGTGGGACGCCACCCGCGGCACGAGCACCGCTGGGCGGTCGTCGCCGCGGGCAAGGCGAGCGTCACCCACTACGAGACGCTCGAGGCGCACCGGTGGGCCAGCCTGGTGCAGGTGCACCTCGAAACCGGCCGGACCCACCAGATCCGGGTGCACATGAGCGCCCTGCGCCACCCCTGCGTCGGAGACCTGATGTACGGAGCGGACCCGTTGTTGGCCGACCGGCTCGGGCTGTCCCGGCAGTGGCTGCATGCGACCCGGCTGGGCTTCGACCATCCCACGACCTCCGAGCCAGTGGCCTTCGAGTCCCCGCACCCGCCCGACCTCGCCAGCGCACTCGAGCAGGTACGCGAGCAAGCGTGAGCACACCGCGCCGGGGCGCCGCCGCGGTGCTGCTGCGCCCGATGGAGCGGGCCGAGGCACCGGCGGCCGCCGCGGTGCTCATCGACGCGCGCCAGGCGGCCGCCCGGGCAGCACTGATGCCGTGGCCGCTGCACCCAGCCGCCGACGTGGAGCAGTGGTTCGTCGAGGTGGTCGCGGCGCAGCGGGAGGTCTGGGTGGGCGAGGTGTCCAGCCGGCTGGTCGCCGTGCTGGTGCTGGACACCGAGTTCCTCGACCACCTGTACGTGCTGCCCGACTACGCCGTCGGCGGCATCGGCACCAGCCTGGTCGAGCTGGCCAAGGCGTTGCGTCCGCGGGGGTTCGGCCTGTGGGTGTTCGCCGCCAACACCGCCGCCAGGGCGCTGTACGAGTCGATGGGGATGGTCGCGGTCGAGCACGGTGACGGGTCCGGCAACGAAGAGGGAGCAGCAGACGTCCGCTACGCGTGGCGTCCGCGCTGAACCGTCGTCGCCGCGCAGTAGGCTCGCGGAGCCTTCCCCGGCTGTTCGGTGCCGTCGTCTCGCGACGGCGCATCGTGTCATCGCTGTCCGTCCGTCTGCCCGAGGAGGTCGCACCGGATGTCGAGCGACTCGTCGTTCGTGCACCTGCACGTCCACACCGAGTACTCCATGCTCGACGGCGCGGCCAGGTTGCCCGAGCTGTTCGCCCGGGTCGCGGAGCTGGGGATGCCCGCGATCGCCATGACCGACCACGGCAACGTCTTCGGCGCCTACGACTTCTTCCGCCAGGCGACACTCGCCGGAGTGAAGCCGATCATCGGTCTGGAGGCCTACCTCGCGCCCGGCACCCACCGCTCGGAGCGGCGCCGGGTGCGGTGGTCGACCGGCGGTGACGACGACGTGTCGGGTGGTGGTGCCTTCACCCACCTGACGCTGCTCGCCACCAGCACGCAGGGCATGCACAATCTGTTCCGGCTGTCGTCGCGGTCCAGCCTCGAGGGCTTCTTCTACAAGCCGCGCGCCGACCGTGAGCTGCTGGCCCAGTACGCCGGGGGCCTCGTCGGCACCACCGGATGCCCGTCGGGGGAGGTGCAGACCTGGCTGCGCATCGGTGACTACGAGCAGGCCAGGCGCAGCGCGTCGGACTTCCGCGACATCTTCGGCCCTGACAACTACTACCTCGAGCTGATGGACCACGACCTGGCCATCGAGAAGAGGGTCCGCGACGACCTGCTGCGGCTGGCCCGCGACCTCGGACTGCCGATGGTGGCGACCAACGACCTGCACTACACCAGCGCCGACGACGCCGACGCGCACGAGGCACTGCTGTGCGTGCAGTCGGGCAAGACCCTCGCCGACCCCAACCGGTTCAAGTTCGACGCCCGGGACTTCTATGTGAAGTCGCCGGCCGAGATGCGCTCACTGTGGCAGGACAAGTACGGGCTGCGCGAGGCGTGCGACAACACACTGCTGATCGCCGAGCGGTGCGAGGTGGCGTTCGACGAGTCGGCAAACTACATGCCGCGCTTCGCGGTGCCCGACGGCCACACTGAGCAGTCGTGGTTCCTCGCGGAGGTCGAGCAGGGGCTGGCCGAGCGGTATCCCGCCGGCATCAGCGAGGAGGTCAGGTCGCGCGCCGACTACGAGGTCGCCGTGATCGCCCAGATGGGCTTCGCGAGCTACTTCCTGGTGGTCGCCGACTTCATCAACTGGGCCAAGACCAACGGCATCCGGGTCGGGCCCGGCAGAGGCTCCGGACCGGGGTCGATCGTTGCCTTCGCCCTGAAGATCACCGACCTCGACCCGCTGGTGCACGGGTTGATCTTCGAGCGTTTCCTCAACCCCGACCGGGTATCGATGCCCGACTTCGACGTCGACTTCGACGAGCGGCGCCGCGGTGAGGTGATCCGCTACGTCAGTGACAAGTACGGCGACGACCGGGTGGCCCAGATCGTCACCTACGG
This sequence comes from Nocardioidaceae bacterium, assembly GCA_013698185.1. Taxonomy (GTDB): domain Bacteria; phylum Actinomycetota; class Actinomycetes; order Propionibacteriales; family Nocardioidaceae; genus JACCVL01. Next base: position 2,181 of record JACCVL010000183.1, on the reverse strand, counting down.
CACCATCAAGGCCAAGCAGGCCGTCAAGGACTCCTCGCGCGTGCTGGGCTACCCCTTCGCGATGGGGGAGCGCATCACCAAGGCGATGCCGCCGGCGATCATGGGCAAGGACGTCCCGCTGACCAAGCTGTTCGACCCGAGCCACCCCCGTTACCACGAGGGGGGCGAGCTGCGGGCGCTGGTCGAGTCCGATGTCGACGTCCGCAAGGTCGTCGACACCGCTCGCGGTCTGGAGGGCTTGAAGCGTCAGTGGGGCGTGCACGCTGCCGGTGTGATCATGTCCAGCGATCCACTGCTCGACGTGATCCCGATCATGCGCCGCGAGCAGGACGGCGCGGTCATCACGCAGTTCGACTACCCGACCTGCGAGGCACTCGGGCTGATCAAGATGGACTTCCTCGGGCTGCGCAACCTCACCGTCCTCGACGATGCGCTGGCCAACATCGTCACCAACCGCGGTGAGACCGTGGTGCTGGAGGACCTTGAGCTCACCGACGACAAGACCTTCGCCCTGCTGGCCCGCGGTGACACTTTGGGGGTCTTCCAGCTCGACGGAGGGCCGATGCGTGCGCTGCTGCGCTCCATGCGGCCGGACAGCTTTGCCGACATCTCCGCGGTTGGCGCGCTGTACCGCCCGGGGCCGATGGGCGCCGACTCGCACAACCGGTACGCCAACCGCAAGAACGCGCGCGAAGAGGTCACGCCCATCCATGCCGAGCTGGCCGACCCGCTCGCCGATATCCTGGACGAGACATACGGCCTGATCGTCTATCAGGAGCAGGTGATGGCGATCGCGCAGAAGGTGGCCGGGTACTCCCTTGGTCAGGCCGACCTGCTGCGCCGGGCGATGGGGAAGAAGAAAAAGGCCGAGCTCGACAGGCAATTCGAGGGATTCTCCGCCGGCATGACCGAGCGGGGGTACTCGATGCACGCCGTGCAGACGTTGTGGGACATCTTGCTGCCGTTCTCCGACTATGCGTTCAACAAGGCGCACTCGGCTGCCTACGGCCTGGTGTCGTACTGGACGGCCTACCTGAAGGCCAACTATCCGGCCGAGTACATGGCCGCGCTGCTCACCAGCGTGCGCGACGACAAGGACAAGTCGGCGATCTATCTCAACGAATGCCGCCGGATGGGCATCAAGGTGCTGCCGCCCGACGTCAACTCCTCCGAAGCCACGTTCACCCCGGTGGGCACCGACATCCGGTTCGGCCTGGCCGCGATCCGCAACGTCGGGCACAACGTGGTCGCGGCCGTCGTCGCCGCTCGCTCCGAGCTGGGCCGGTTCTCCGACTTCGTCGACTTCCTCGTCAAGGTGCCGGCGCTGGTATGCAACAAGCGGGTCATCGAGTCGCTGGCCAAAGCGGGTGCGTTCGACTCCCTCGGGCACCGTCGGCGCGCCCTGGTGGCCGTGCACGAGGATGCTGTGGACGCCTACGTCGACATCAAGCGCAATGAGGCTATCGGTCAGGACTCGTTGTTCGGCGGCCTCGACGACCAGTCCTTCGGCGGGGTCGCGGTGACCGTCTCGGACCAGATCGACGAGTGGGACAAGCAGACGCTGCTGGGTTTCGAGCGCGAGATGCTGGGGCTCTACGTCTCTGACCATCCCTTGTTCGGGCTCGAGCACGTGTTGTCGACGGCGAGCGACTGCACCATCGGGGCGCTCCTCGTCGACGAGGAGCGCCCCGAGGGCAGCACGGTCACCATCGCCGGACTCATCACCTCGGTGCAGCGCAAGCTCACCCGGAAGGGCGACACCTGGGCGGTGGTCACCGTCGAGGACCTCGAGGGCGAGGTCGGCGTGATGGCGTTCCCGGCGACCTACCAGCTGGCTGTACCCCTGCTGGTCGAGGACACCGTCGTCGTCGTCAAGGGCCGCATCAAGCGTCGCGATGACGTGCCGGAGCTGCACGCCAGCGAGATCCGGGTCCCTGACCTGACCCGCGCCGGAGCCCGTCCAGTGGTGATCACCCTGCCCGCTGCCCGCTGCACGGGGCCGACGGTTGAGCAGCTCAAGGACGTGCTGTCCACCCATCCCGGTGTCACGGAGGTGCACCTCAAGCTGCAGGCGCGAGCCGGGACGACGGTGATGCGGCTGGACCAGAGGTTGCGCGTCAGCCCTACCCCGGCGCTGATGGCCGACTTGAAGGCACTGCTCGGCCCGCGCTGCCTCGGCGC
>JACCVL010000167.1 GCA_013698185.1 Nocardioidaceae bacterium | reverse complement strand
ACACCCACTGTCTGCTCACGGGTGGCTTCTCGGCTGCCGAGCTCGCCGAGGCCGGCGCTGTCGCTGTGCACGAGAACCTGGACGCGCTCTGGTCGACACTGGACCCGCTGCTCACGAGCCGCAGGCGTTGACCTCCCGTCACAGGTCGAGAGCGGCGGCCCTCGCGTTCGGCGGGTACTAGAACGTGTGTTCGAATCAGGGGTAGGCTTTCCCCATGACTGCGGTTCTCCAGCCCTCCCTGCTCGACGACTGCGATACGACCCGCCTCGGTGACCTGTCCGGCTGCCTCCAGCGCACCGCACTCAGCCACAGCGCATGGGTGGACCTGAGCCGGGGCTGGGTGCAGGGCGCCGACGCGCTGTTCGAGCGGCTGGCGACCACGGTCCGGTGGCACGGCGAGCGCCGGCAGATGTACGACCGGGAGGTCGACGTGCCGCGGCTGCTCAGCTTCTACGGCGAGGACGACGCTTTGCCCGACAGTGCACTCGTCCAGGCCCGCGACGCGCTCAGCGGGCACTATCGCGACGAGCTCGGCGAGCCGTTTCGGACGGCCGGGCTGTGCTACTACCGCGACGGCCGCGACAGCGTCGCCTGGCACGGCGACCGCATCGGCCGGGGCAGCCGGGCCGACACCATGGTGGCGATCGTGTCCCTGGGCGCCCCGCGAGCGCTGCTGCTGCGACCGCGCGGCGGCGGGTCGAGCCTGCGCTTCTGTATCGGCCACGGGGACCTGCTGGTGATGGGCGGCTCGTGCCAACGCACCTGGGACCACGCTGTGCCCAAGACCGCCCGGCCGGTGGGCCCGCGCATCAGCGTTCAGTTCCGGCCGCGCGGGGTCCGCTGAGGCCTGCCGCCGTCTTAGGCTGACCGACATGCACCAACGACTGAGTGTTATCACCCTCGGCGTCGCCGACCTCGCCCGGGCACAGAGGTTCTACGAGGGCCTGGGCTGGACCACGACCGCCCGGCCGGTCGACGACATCGCGTTCTTCCAGGCCGGCGGCATCGTCGTGGCACTGTGGGGCCGCGCCCAGCTTGCCGAGGACTCGGCCGCCACTGACGGCGGCGGCTGGGGCGGCATCACGCTGGCGCACAACGTCGGCTCCCCTGCCGAGGTCGACGGGGTGCTCACCGAGGCCGAGGCTGCTGGCGCTGGCGTACGGCGATGGGGTGCCGACACGTCCTGGGGTGGGTACTCCGGGCTGTTCGCCGACCCCGACGGGCATCCGTGGGAGGTTGCGCACAACCCGTTCTGGACGCTGCGTGCCGACGGCTCGGTCAGCCTCGGGTCCTGAGCACGGCCTCGTGCACCTCGACGTGGTCGTCCTCGGCAGCGCCAACCTCGACCTGGTGCTCCGGGTGGCCGCCATCCCGGCACCGGGCGAGACCGTGCTGGCGACCGGTCAGGACCGGTTCCCGGGCGGAAAGGGACTCAACCAGGCGGTTGCCGCCGCCCGCTCCGGTGCTCGGACCGCGATGATCGCCGGCCTCGGCCACGACGCCGCCGGCGACGAGCTGCTCCAAGCCATGCACGACGACGGCATCGACACCTCCGCCGTACGCCGGGTCGACGAGCCCAGCGGCACGGCGCTGATCGTGGTCCAGGACACCGGCGAGAACAGCATTGTGGTCGCGGCCGGCGCCAACTCTGCGCTGACCGCACTGTCCGCCGAGGCGCAGCAGGCTGTCACGAGCGCCTCGGTGCTCGTTGCCCAGCTCGAGGTCCCGCTTGCCGTGGTCGCGCAGGCAGCCGCGGCCGCTCGCGCGGCCGGCACCACCGTGGTGCTGAACGCCGCGCCGGCCCAGCCGCTCGACGACGCCCTGCTTGATCTCGTCGACGTGCTGGTGGTCAACGAGCACGAGGCCTCCTCGCTCACGGGTGTCGAGGACCCGGTCCGGTCAGCGGTGGCCCTCACCGAGCGGGTGGGCGAGGTGGTGGTGACGCTCGGCGCCGACGGTGCCGCCCACGTCGACAGCGACCGAAACGTCACCCGCGCGCCAGGTGTTGCCGCATCCGTGGTGGACACCACCGGCGCGGGCGACACCTTCGTGGGCGTGCTGGCAGCTTCGCTGGCTGCTGGGTCGACCGTGGCTGCCGCCGTCCGGCGGGCCGTCACCGCCGGTGCTGTGAGCGTCGAGACGGTAGGGGCGGTGCCGTCGATCCCGACCCGGGAAGCAGTCGAAGCGCGCCTACACGCCAGCTAGACGCCGGGCCATCAAGACGTCGTCCACGTACGCACCGTCGAGCAGGAACTCCGCTCGCAGGACACCCTCGACCTCGAAGCCACACCTCGCGTACAGCTTCCGGGCCGCCACGTTGGGTCCGAGCACCCGCAGTGACAGCTTCTCTGCTCCGCGGGCTCGAGCCTCCTCAACTGCTGCCTCGACCAGCAGCCGACCAACACCGCGGCCCTGGCACGCGGGGTGGACCGTCAGACCGCGCAGCTCGAGCACGTGCTCGTGGGACGGGATCGGGACGACCTGGCCGACGATGGCGTAGCCGGCAACCCCCCCGGCGACGTCCGCGACCAGCACGTCGTCGGGTCGTCGGCGGTCGTCGAAGAAGGCCGCGTCGGCTTCGGGTGTCGGTGCCGGGGTGACCGTCGTCGACCACGTAGCGGCATCCAGACGCGTCAGATCGGCGTGGTCGGCGAGGCGGGCGCGCCTGATCTGCGTCACCACGACAGCATGTCAGGGGAAGTCCCGCCTCTCGCCGAGTTGTCACCGCCTCGCGGCGTTCTAGCCCGGTGTGGCGGTGACAACTCAGTGAGGCGGCAGGGCGTCAGCGCAGGTGCTGGGTCAGGCTGCTGGTCCCACCCGCGACCACCAGGTCCGCGACCGCACCGTTGACCAGGGCCGGGTGCGGCGGCTCGTGGCCGCGGTCGACGCC
>JACCVL010000146.1 GCA_013698185.1 Nocardioidaceae bacterium | reverse complement strand
CGCGGGTCATGTCTCGACCGCGGAAAGTGAGTCCTCAGATGTTCACTCGGCTCGCCCCCTGGGGCGCAGTGTTGGTCGTGGGGCTCGCCCTCGCGGGCACGCCGGCCGTCGCCGGCGCCGAGCCGGGTCGAGCGCTCGCCAGACCGGCAGCGAGCGCCGACGTCTTCATCGTGCAGGCACTACCGGACTCAGTCGTCTCGGTGTCGATCGACGGTAAGGCTGCGCAGAGCGGCGTGGCCCCCGGTGACATCCTTGGGCCGTTGGCGCTGCCCGCCGGCGAGCACACGGTCGTCGTGGCCGGTCGCAATCCCGCCTGGAAGATGGAGGCGTCGGTGCGCACCTCGGCCGGCGGGAGCACCGACGTCGTGCTGCACCGGCCGGCGTCGGTGGACGGCCAGCCGACGGTGACGGTGTACCGCAACCCCGTCGGCCCGGTGGCCGGTGACAAGGGCCGGGTCATGGTCGCCCACACCGCCACCGTGCCGCCGGCAGACATCACCGTGGATGGCCAGGTCGTGTTCGCCAACATCGCCAACGGGGAGTTCGCGACGGCCGAGGTGCCGGTCGGCAACCACAAGGTGTCCATCGTCCCCACCGGCCGTACCAGCCCGGTACTCCTCGGACCGATCGACCTCTCGGCGCAGCCGAGGACGCTGACTCAGGTATTCGCCGTGGGACAGCCCGCCGGTGGATCGATGGACGTGGTCGTCCAGACGCTGCCGCTGGAGATTCGTGGTTCGGCGGAGCCGGACAAGGTCGAGACCGGGTCGGCCGGGCTGGCATCAGAGCTGACGCCGCCTCGGGGTCCAGCGGGCTCGCTGCTGTCTCGATGACGCCGGTAGAGCCCCGGTCGGTCCTCCGCGCGCCGGTCGGCAGCCGGCTGGCAATCATCCTGCTGGGGCTGGTACTGGCCGGCACCGGCTGCGCAGCCCCCACCAGCACCGCGGACTCGGCCGGCAAGCAGAGCCCGGCACCTCAGACGACCGCCGCCGCACCGGCCGGCCCGAACGGAGCCGGCGGAGGCGGCGCGTCTTACGAGGTCACCGCCAAGCCCGGCGCCGAGGCGAGGTCGCAGCGGACGCTGACCAGACCGAGGTCGGTGCGGCTGAGCAGCGGCATGACCGTCCCCGTGCGCGTGGCGAGCACCAGCCGCAGTGGGCTCCTGCAGGTCCCCCCGGACATCCGCGCTGCCGGCTGGTGGGACGGGGGTGCCCGGCTGGGCGACACCTACGGTGCGATCGTCGTCGCCGGGCACGTGGACTCCGCGACCCAGGGACTCGGCCCCTTTGCCCAGCTCCTGCGGACCCGGCGCGGCGACCGGGTGGTGCTGGGGGGCGGCGGCCTCGGCCAGACCTTCGTCGTGGACACGGTCGACCTGGTCTCGAAGGCGAGTCTGGACACCCGGGAGCAGACGTTCGCAGCGACCGGCCCGCTTCGCCTCGTGCTCATCACCTGTGCGGGCCCGTTCCTGCCCGACCGTGGCGGCTACCAGAACCTTGCCGTCGTGACGGCTCGCCCCGCTTAGGCCAGCACCGTCACCGCTTCATAGGGTGCTGCCGTGGTGACACCTGAGATCTGGGCGCCGAGCGCCGAGCGAGTCGAGCTCGTGTGGAACGACGGCGGCGACAGCACCGAGGACCGGACCGTCCCGATGCGGCCGTTCGACCGGGGCTGGTGGCGCGCCGGCCAGGAGCTGGGGCGGGGGGCGCGATACCGCTTCGCCCTCGACGGCGGTGCGCCGTTGGCCGACCCACGGGCGCTGCGGCTCCCGAACGGTCCAGACGGTGCCGCCGAGGTCGTCGACCTCTCCGACCTGCCCTGGACCGACCGCGACTGGGCCGGCGTCGAGCTTGAGGGCGCGATCGTCTACGAACTGCATGTCGGCACCTTCACCACCGAAGGCACCCTGGATGCCGCCGTGGAGCGACTCGACCACCTCGTCGACCTCGGCGTGGGGCTGGTCGAGCTGATGCCGGTGGCGAGCTTCCCCGGTCGGTACGGGTGGGGCTACGACGGAGTGGGGTTGTGGGCGGTGCACGAGCCGTACGGCGGCCCCCACGCACTCGGTCGTTTCGTCGACGCCTGCCACACCCGTGGGCTCGCGGTCTGCCTCGACGTCGTCTACAACCACCTGGGTCCCAGTGGCAACCGGCTGCCGGTCTTCGGGCCGTATTTCACCGACCAGTACCAAACGCCATGGGGACAGGCGGTCAACCTCGACGGAGCCGGCAGCGACGAGGTCCGTCGTTTCATCATCGACAACGCCGTCATGTGGCTGCGCGACCTGCACATCGACGCATTGCGCCTGGATGCGGTTCACGCCCTGCACGACGAGCGCGCACTGCCACTGCTGGAGCAGCTGTCGGCCGAGGTCGACGTCTTGGCGGCGAGGCTCGGCCGTCCGCTGTGGCTCATCGCCGAGTCCGACCGCAACGACCCTGGCACGGTGACCCCACGCTCCGACGGCGGCGCGGGCATCCACGCCCAATGGGCAGACGACGTGCACCACGGCCTGCACGTGGCGTTGACCGGGGAGACCCAGGGCTACTACGCCGACTTCGACGGGCCGGGCGCGCTGGCCAAGGTGCTGACCACCGTGTTCTTGCACGACGGGACCTGGTCAGCCTTCCGCGGGCGGACACACGGCCGGCCCGTCGACCGCGCCCGGACACCCGGGTGGCGCTTCGTGGTCTCGCTGCAGACCCACGACCAGGTCGGGAACCGGGCCACCGGTGACCGGTTGTCGGCCACCCTGGACCCCGGCGTGCTCGCGTGCGGCGCCGCTCTGCTGCTGACCGGTCCCGGCACGCCGATGCTGTTCATGGGCGAGGAGTGGGGTGCCTCGACGCCCTGGCAGTACTTCACCGACCACCCCGACCCGGAGCTGGCCGAGGCCGTCCGCCAGGGGCGCAGGCGCGAGTTCGCCAGCCACGGCTGGGCGCCCGAGGACGTCCCCGACCCCCAGGACGCCGGCACCGTCGAGCGTTCGCGGCTGGACTGGGCCGAGCCCGACCGTGAACCGCACGCGCAACTGCTCGGGTGGTACCGCGACCTGATCGCCCTGCGCCGCGAGCGTGCCGACCTCCGCGACCCGCGGCTGGACCAGGTGGTGGTGCACCACGACCCGGTCGCTCGCACGGTGGTGGTGCGGCGCGACCGGCACCGGGTCGCTGTGAACCTGGCGGACGGGCCGGCGCGACTGGACCTCGGCGTCGCCGGCCTGGTCGTGACGTTGGCGTGGGACCCCACCGCGACTACCGTCCGGGGACAGCTCGTGGAGCTGCCGGCACGCTCCGCCGCCGTGCTGGGCCCCGCCTGAGCTCGCCGGCACCGCAGAGCTACGGGCCAGGTCAGCCG
>JACCVL010000030.1 GCA_013698185.1 Nocardioidaceae bacterium | reverse complement strand
AAGAACGGCAACGGGCCTGGTCGTGGCAAGCCGAACGATCCGGCGGCGAACGACCCGCCGGCCAACGACCCGCCGGCCAACGACCCGCCGGCCAACGACCCGCCGGGCAACGACCCGCCGGCGAACGACCCGCTGGGCAACGACCCGCCGGCCAACGACGCGCCGGCGACCATTGACCCGGACCCGACTCCGGACCCGACACCGACTCCGGACCCGACACCGACTCCGGACCCGACACCGACTCCGGACCCGACTCCGGATCCCGACCCGACTCCGGATCCCGACCCGACTCCGGATCCCGACCCGACACCGACGCCGACTCCGGACCCAACGCCGACTCCGGATCCCGACCCGACACCGACGCCGACTCCGGACCCAGCCCCCGACCCTGAGGATTTCGAGGGGACGCTGGCGACGTGCGAGGACGGCACTGCGGTCGAGTGGTGCCTCGACGGCACGCTGTTGACGGGCCTCGCGGAGCTCGAGCTGGAGGTCGACCTCGACGGCGACTGTCAGACCGGCCTGATCGCCGATGAACTGGCCGCCCTCGCCGAGAGCGGAGACGAGCCCGTGGTCTCGGTCACTGCGGTCGAGGACACCGGTGGCGACGGCCCCACGCTGGCAGTGACTGCCATCGCACTGGTGGGGGTGGACTGCGCCAGCGATGCAGCGGGCTCTACCGGCGACTCTGCCGCGAGCGGTTCCCGCGACCCTGAGTAACCCCACCAGGACTGATCGCACCGGCCTCGTCCGCCGATGGCCGCTGACTGTCAGTTGTCGGTGGCCAGCACCACGGGTCTGACACCGACGGCTCCAGCGCGTCGAAGCATCCGCGCGCACACCGCGAGCGTCCAACCCGTGACGGCGCGATCGTCGACAAGCAGCACGTGACGGCCGGCAACTGCGCCGGAATCCCCCAACGTGAAGCGGTCGACGACAGCGGCCAGACGTTGGGCGGAGTTGACTGCCCCGCGACCCGGCGGAGCAGCCCCGGGCGTTAACGCAAAGCGTGTCAATACCGGCAGTGCGGTGAGGCGGGCGACGCCGTGGGCAAGGTGGTTGGCCAAGATCGGCCGGCTCATCGACGCGACGGCCACGACGCCCTCGGCAGCATCGTCGTGCTGCCAGGCTGCCAGCACATCGGCCAGGGCGTGGCGAAGCGGTATCGGCACCTCTTGGTCGCCGCCCCCGGCGCCGAACAGCTCCCGGACCGCCGGTCCCCAGCCCAAGTCGGTAGGTCGCGCTACCGCACGTCCTGTCGCCGCCTGCTCAGCGGCAGGTATGCGGCCGCGCAGGTCGACGTCGAGTGCCGCCATCGCCGTCGGCCACATCCGCCGCGGCTCGACGCCGACGCCCGGGCGCTCGAGCGAAGCCCGCGCCGTTGCCAGCGCCGCCGGGTCGACGTCGGTGCCGAGGTCGAGACCACCGCAGCGGTCACAGCGCCCGCACCGGGCGTCCGTCTCGGACACCCCGTCGAGCTCGGGGTCATCCAGGACCCGCCGCAGGAACGCCAGCCGGCACGACATGGTGGACTCGTAGGCCACCATCGAGTCGGCCTCGGCGGCTCGGGTGGCTGCGACGCGGTCATAGCGCTCCTGGTCGTAGACCCACTCGGCGCCGGTGGCGCTCCACCCGCCGCGTACCCGTTGCACGGCCCCGTCCACGTCAAGCACCTTGAGCATCGACTCGAGTCGACTGCGCCGCAGCTCCACGCGCGTCTCCAGCTCGGCGGTCGACATGGGCCCTCCCACGGCAGCGTCATGGGCGGCCAGTGTCCGCAAGGTCTGCAGGACGTCACCAGCCGGCGGAAAGGCCAACGAGCCGAAGTAGTCCCACACGTCGCGATCCTCACGCCCGGGTAGCAGCACGACGGTGGCGGAGTCCACCCCACGCCCGGCCCGGCCGACCTGCTGGTAGTAGGCGATCGGGCTCGGGGGAGCGCCCAGATGCACGACGAAACCCAGGTCGGGCTTGTCGAAGCCCATGCCGAGTGCCGAGGTGGCGACCAGCGCCTTGACCCGGTTGTTGATCAGGTCGTCCTCGGCGCTCACCCGCTCGGTCTGCTCGGTCTGGCCGGAGTAGGCGCGCACGTCGAAGCCTCGTTCGCGCAGGTGATCGGCGACGTCTCGGGTGGCTGCCACGGTGAGGCAGTAGATGATTCCGGAGCCTGGCAGGGCGTCGAGGTGCTCGCTCAGCCAGGTCAGGCGAGCGGCGTGTGACGGCAAGGTCACGACGCCGAGGTGCAGCGCCGGGCGATCAAGGCTGCCACGAAGGACGAGCACGTCGCTCAGCGTCCTGGCGCCGCGTGTGGACAGCTGCTCGGCGACGTCGGCGGTGACCCGGGCGTTGGCCGTCGCCGTGGTGGCGAGCACCGGAATGCCGTCCGGCAGCTCGGCGAGCAGCGTACGGATCCGGCGGTAGTCGGGACGGAAGTCGTGGCCCCAGTCGCTGATGCAATGCGCCTCGTCGACCACGACGAGTCCCGCCGAGTCCGCGAGGTCGGGGAGCACCTGGTCACGGAACTCGGGGTTGTTGAGCCGCTCGGGGCTGACCAGCAGCACGTCCACCTCGCCGCGGTTGATGGCGTCATAGGTCTCACGCCAGGCCTCGGGGTTGGTGGAGTTGATCGTCACAGCGTGGATCCCGGCACGCTCGGCGGCTGCGATCTGGTTGCGCATCAGCGCCAGCAGCGGAGACACGAGTACGGTCGGCCCGCTGCCGGCTCCGCGCAGCAAGGCGGTGGCCACGAAGTACACCGCCGACTTGCCCCACCCCGTCCGCTGTACCACCAGGGCGCGGCGACGGTCCGCGACCAGCGCCTCGATCGCCGTCCACTGGTCGTCGTGCAGGCGGGCCTGCGGAGAACCCACCAGCGCGCACAGGTGGTGCTCGGCGCGGGCACGCAGGTCCGATCGACCGGGGTCGCGGTCGAGCGCGGGGTCTGCTGTCACGTGTCCACTCCTGCCGACGGTGCTGTCGGGTCCCGAGCGTAGGACCCGGCGCCGACACCGATGACGTCCGCTGCGCGGGCCTTGTTCAGCCGGCCATACAACCGATCTCGAGCCGGGCAGCGGCTCGTGAGCGCGACAACCTACGGTACCGTAACCTAGGCTGCGAGCACCGCCGAGGAAGGACTCACCATGACGACCACGCACCGCGCCGGACCCGAACCGCTGAGCCAGACCGAGTTGCTGCTGGAGCTCGAGCAGGTGGTCGAGCAGAACCTCGAGCGGCACATCGACGTCGCCAAGGAGTGGTTCCCGCACGAGTACATCCCGTGGGGTGACGGGCGCAACTTCGACGGTCTGATGGACGGCGACGCCTGGAGTCCCGACGACTCACCGATGTCGGACGTCGCGCGCTCGGCGCTGGTCGTCAACCTGCTCACCGAGGACAACCTGCCGAGCTACCACCACGAGATCGCGGTGCTGTTCGGCCGGGACGCCGCCTGGGGCGAGTGGGTGCACCGCTGGACCGCCGAGGAGGGCCGGCACGGCGCGGCGATCCGCGACTACCTGCTGGTCAAGCGGGCGGTCGACCCGGTCGAGCTCGAGCGAGCGCGCATGGACCACATGTCGCAGGGCTACGCCAATGTCAACAACGAGAGTCTGCTCGGGTCGATCGCGTACGTCTCGTTCCAGGAGCTCGCCACCCGGGTGTCGCACCGCAACACCGGTCGGGTCACGGGCGACCCGATGTGTGACCAGCTCCTGGCTCGCATCGCCGCGGACGAGAACCTGCACATGGTCTTCTACCGCAACCTGCTGAAGGCGGCCATGGAGCTCGCCCCCGACCAGTCGATGCGCGCGGTCACCGACGTCGTCAAGACCTTCGAGATGCCCGGCGCCGACATCGCGGGCTTCCAGCGCAAGGCGGTTGAGATGGCGATCGCCGGGGTGTACGACCTGCGACAGCACCGTGACGAGGTGGTGCTGCCGGTGCTGCGGTTCTGGAAGGTGTTCGACATCGAGGGTCTGAGCGAGGAGGGCGAGACCGCTCGCGCCGAGCTGTCGGAGCACCTTGACCACCTGGACGTCCAGGCCACCCGTTTCGAGGACCGCCGCGACGCCTTGCAGGCCCGGATGGCTGCTCGCAAGGGCTGACCCGCCGCGGATCGTGCGACCGGAATCCGCGGATCGTGCGACCGGAATCCGCGGATCACGGGGGGTGGGGGAGGGCCTCCAGGCGGATGTCGTCGCCGACGCGGCGCACGTCGACCAGGTCGAGGCGGTGCGCCCCGGCAATGGTTCCGACCCCCGCCGGGCCGAGGGCGGCCGGCCCGTCTCCGAGCAGAGTGGGTGCGATGTAGGCGACCACGCGGTCGATCAGCCCCGCGGCCAGCGCCGATCCCGCCAGCCGCGGCCCACCCTCGAGCAGCACGTGGCGGCGTTCGCGTGCGTGCAGCGCCGTCATGAGCGCCATGAGGTCGACCCGGCCGTCCGATCCGGTGCCCAGCTCGGCCGCAGTGGCCACCCAGGTCTCGGCGGTGGCGTCGTGCACCCGGGCGCCCGCGGGTGTACGCCCATGGGTGTCGGCGACGACGCGCAGTGGCTGCCGGTCGAGCAGGGAGCCGTCGGCGCGGCGGACGGTCAGCCTCGGGTCGTCGGCCAGCACTGTGGCGACGCCGACCAGGATCGCGTCACATTCGGCGCGCAGCCGATGCACGTCGGCGCGTGCCTCGCGGCCGGTGATCCAGCGGCTGCTCCCGTCCGCGGCGGCGACCCGGCCGTCGACCGTGCTGGCGACCTTCCAGGTGACGTACGGGCGGCCGCGACGGACGGCGGTCAACCAGACGGCGTTGACCGCCTCGGCCGCGTTCTGCTCGGCCCCGTCCACCCATTCGACCCCAGCCCCGGCGGCACTCAGCTGGGCCGCGCCACCCGCCGCAGGCGCATAAGGGTCACTGACACCGACAACGACGCGGCTGATGCCGGCCTCCAGCAGCGCACGCGTGCAGGGGCCGGTGCGGCCAGTATGGGTGCACGGCTCGAGGGTGACCACCGCGGTGCCACCACGTGCGCGCGGCCCAGCCGTGGCCAGAGCGACAACCTCCGCATGCGGACCGCCGGGCAGAGCGTGCCAACCTTCGCCGACCGTCCGGCCGGCCGCGTCCATCACCACACAGCCGACCACCGGGTTGGGCAGGGCACTGCCGCGGCCACGCGCGGCAAGCTCGACGGCACGCCGCATCGCTGCCCGTTCCGACGCTCCGACCACCGCCGGAGTCTAGGCCGACACCACCGGCAGCGTCGGTTCGCGGCGAACGTCTCGACCTCGTCAGCCATTCGGCCGATCGCTCGACGTGGCTGCTGCCCGCACCGGTCCTGGTGTCCCTACCGTGCATGCCATGACCACCATCGGGCAGCCGTCGCGTCGTCTCGCCAGCACCGTGTCTGTGCCCACCAACCGGAGCACACTCATGGAGTGGCTGGGCCTGGGCGCACTGCTGTCGGTGCTGTTCGTCGCCCTGCCCCTGATGCTGGTGGCGCTGCAGACGACCTGATCAGTCCCTGGCCGCCAGCGCGCCCATGGGGTCCCAGGCCGGTAGCAGGATGGGCTCCTGGTCGAGCCCGGTCCGCAGCTCCGGGGACAGCCGGTCGCGGTGCACCGCGACCTCGAAGAGGTGTTTGGCGAACCAGTTGTCGTTCATCGTCCAGAAGCCCTGATCGCCGGGGGTGTCGCCCCAGCTGTTCTCGACCCGCCACCGGCGCGGCACCTTGTCGACCACGTCGACACCGGTGAACAGCATCGCGTGGGTCATGAACGTCCCGTGGTGCAGCAGCCGGTCGGCTTTGCTCATGGTGGTGTCGATGTCGTAGACCTCGTCGTACTCGTAGAGCCCGGCGTCCCACAGCCCGATACCGGAATGGCTCATCTTGGCGGTGTCACACCCGAACCACACCGGCTGGCCGTCGACCAGCGAGTCCATCGTCGCCTTCTTGAGGTCGGCCATGTCCACGTTGAGGTACACCACCGCTGGGGCGTCCACGACGTTGCCTAGGTGCTCCACGGTGTAGGTGCGGTTGATCTCACTGCTGGGTCGCGGGTCGTGGACCAGGCAGACGTAGTCGTCAAGCGGCAGCGGTGCATATCGCTGCGCGAAGTCGAGCGGGGTGAGCCAACCGTCCCGGTGAAAGGCGCGGTCCTTGTCCTGCCACTGCCAGAAGACCCGCTCCGGCGGGGTTCCCAGGTGGATGGCCAGCACTCGGTAGACCACCGCGAGCACCTCGGCCTTGGCCTCGCGCAGCTCGGGCAGCGAGGTGTCGTCGGCGGCTTGCGCGCGCAGGTCTCGGGCGGCCTGGCGCAGCACCGTCGACAGGGCCCGGTTGAGCCGCGCGGTGTCCGACGACGACTGAGTCTCGGGCATCGCCGACTTGGGCACCAACCCGTGCTTGCGCACCAGCGACGAACATGTTCCACTGCCCGCCGTCCTCGGCGGGGGTGCTCAACAGGTGCGCCACCGTACGGTCGTCGACGTCGAGGTCGGCGGTCGCCACGATGGACTCCAGCCAGTGGTTGGCCTTCTCCAGCTTATCCCAGAACAACAGGTAGTTCTGGGAGAACTCGAAGTCCTTGACGCCCAGCATCGAGGCTGCGGTCGTACGGAGCAGGTTGGTGCCCGCGAAGAGTCAGCAGCGGCCGCTCTTCTTCTGGTCGGTGGCCTTCCAGTCGTCGATCAGGTGCGACATCGACGGGTCGGTCTGGGTCACGACGGTCCGGTCGAGCGCCACCTCGTCCACCGAGGTTGTGGCGACCGCGTTCTGCAGCAG
>JACCVL010000125.1 GCA_013698185.1 Nocardioidaceae bacterium | reverse complement strand
CTGGGCGGTGGTCTGGGCGGCCAGACCGGTGATCGACGAGTTGTTGTAGACCTCGACGTAGGCGGACCGGCGGTCCGGCGGCCTCGGCTTGTCCTGCCGGTTGGTCTTCTTGTCGTCGGCCGGCTTGGCACCGGCATCGCGCTTGCTCGTCTCGTCGGGCGAGTCCCCCGCGCGGGGCAGGTCGGCGTCTGCGTCGCCGGCACCCGCACCCGTGCTCGTACCGTCCTGCTGGGCAACGACGTCGGGCTCACGGTCGCCGGAGACCGCAAAGCCGACCAGCGCCAGGGCCACCAGCACGGCACTGACCGCGACCAGCCAGCTCGGCAGGACCAGCCCCCGGTCGTCCCGCTTCATCGCGGCCCGAGGTCGATGCCCAAGCGGCGCGCGGAGCGGGCCCGCTGCCGGGCCTGACGGAGCCGACGGAGGCGCTTCACCAGCAGCGGATCGTAGGCGAGCGCCGCCGGGGCGTCGATGAGCGCATTCAGCACCTGGTAGTAGCGCGTCGCCGACATGGCGAACTTGTCGCGGACAGCCTGCTCCTTGGCACCGGCGAACTGCCACCACTGCCGCTCGAAGGCAAGGATGTCCCGGTCGCGCTGCGACAGCTCTGCCGCTGCCTCGGCGGCGGAGCCGGAGGTCACGACGTCGGCGGCGTCCATGGCTGACTCCCGGGGTTGGATGTCGGTGAGCTGGTCGAAGCGCAGTCCTCATCGTAGGCGACGAACCACAACGGTGTCATTCGCCACGGCCCGCGCGTCGCACCCGGTGCGTACCTGGCCCGGCACTGGGCAGACGGCGCCGCAACGGGGCAGAGTGACCCCGGTGACGAGCACTCCACCAGCACCTGACCGCGCCGTCGGTTTCGGGATCCTCGCCACCGGCGGGATCGCCAACGGCTTCGTCCGCGACCTTGCCCACGTGCCGGGTGCACGTGCTGTTGCGGTCGGCTCCCGCAGCCTCGACCGGGCCCGGGTGTTCGCTGCCGAGCACGGCGTCGCCGCCGCGTACGGGTCGTACGAGCAGGTGCTTGCCGACCCCGCGGTCGACGTGGTGTACGTCGCCACGCCGCACTCGGCACACGAGGACAACGTGCTGGCGGCACTCGCCGCCGGCAAGGCGGTCCTCTGCGAGAAGCCGCTGGCGCTGACGGCCCGCCAAGCGGCCCGGATGGTCGACGAGGCGCGCCGGCGCGGGCTCTTCCTCGCCGAGGCGATGTGGATGCGCTGCAACCCGATGCTGCTGCGCGTGGTCGATGGTGTGCGCGCCGGGTGGG
The DNA here is from genome assembly GCA_013698185.1 of Nocardioidaceae bacterium. Taxonomy (GTDB): domain Bacteria; phylum Actinomycetota; class Actinomycetes; order Propionibacteriales; family Nocardioidaceae; genus JACCVL01. Next base: position 6,981 of record JACCVL010000125.1, on the reverse strand, counting down.
TGGGCGAGGTCCGGCAGGTGCGTGCCGACCTCGGCCTGGTGGCCCGCTCCGATCCCGACAGCCGCTGGCACGATCCCGCCCTCGGTGCCTCCTCCCTGCTCGACGTCGGCATCTATCCGCTGACGCTCGCCACCTGGTTGCTGGGCGAACCCGAGCAGGTGCACGGCGCCGCCGTGCTGGACGAGCGCGGGGTGGACGACACCGCCGGGCTGGTGCTCTCGTACGCATCCGGCGCCGTGGCAACGCTGTCCTGCTCGCAACAGTCTTGGAGCGACTCGGCGGCCACCATCGCCGGCAGCGCCGGGCGGATCGAGATCGCCCCGCGGATGCACCACCCGCCGTCGGTGACGCGGGTGTCCGGCGCCATGGATGCCCCCCAGGTCGAGACGTTCTCCGAGCCGGTGATCGGCAAGGGTCTGGCGCACGAGGCCATCGAGGTGGTGCGTTGTCTGCGAGCCGGTCAGCTGGAGAGCCCGCTGCTACCGCTGGCGGGGACGCTGCTGGTCGCGCGGTTGCTCGACCGCGCCCGCGAGGTCTGCGGCGTACGGCTACCGGGAGACGACCTGGCCTGACAGGACTATGGTCTCGTCGATGCCTTCTCGCTCCCCTTCCAGCGCCGCCCGCGCAACTCCGAGCGCCGACTTCGTCGTCGTCGCCAACCGGCTGCCGGTGGACCGCGTCGTCGAGAGCGACGGTCAGACCGGTTGGCGGACGTCGCCGGGCGGGCTGGTCAGCGCGCTCGAGCCGGTGATGCGCAGCAACGACGGCGCCTGGATCGGCTGGCACGGCAACCCCGACGAGAGGCTCGACGCCTTCACACACAACGACCTGGAGCTCGTGCCGGTGCCGCTGTCGGCACAGGAGGTGCAGGAGTACTACGAGGGCTTCTCCAATGCCACCTTGTGGCCGCTGTACCACGATGTCATCGCCCCGCCGGAGTTCCACCGGGAGTGGTGGGAGGCCTACGTCGCGGTCAACCGGCGTTTCGCCGACCGAGCCGCTGAGGTTGCCGCCGAGGGTGCCGTGGTGTGGGTCCAGGACTACCAACTGCAGCTGGTGCCGCGCATGCTGCGCGAGTCCCGGCCGGACCTGCGGATCGGCTTCTTCCTGCACATCCCGTTTCCGCCGACCGAGCTGTTCAGCCAGATCCCGTGGCGGCGCCAGCTGCTCGAGGGACTGCTCGGCGCCGACCTGGTGGGCTTTCAACTGCCAGAGGCGGCAGCCAACTTCGTCCGGCTGGTCCGCCAGCGCGTGGGCTACAAGACCCAGCGTGACCACATCACCCTGCCCGACGGCCGCCAGGTGCGGGCCAAGCCGTTCGCGATCTCGATCGACACCGCGGGCTTCGAAGAGCTGGCCCGGCAGCCGGCGACCGAGCGACGCGCCGCCGAGATCCGGGAGAACCTCGGCAACCCCCGCCAGATCCTCCTCGGCGTGGACCGTCTCGACTACACCAAGGGCCTGGGGCAACGGCTCCGCGCGTTCGGTGAGCTGCTCTCCGACGGAGCACTGGACGACAACGAGGCAGTCTTCATCCAGGTGGCGACGCCGTCTCGGGAGCGGGTCGACCAGTACCGCCTGCTGCGCGACGACATCGACCGCCTCGTCGGGCGCATCAACGGTGAGTCCGGGCACATCGGCCCCCAGCCGGTGACCTACCTGCACTCCTCGTACCCCCGTACGGAGATGGCCGCGCTCTACCGCGCCGCTGACGTGATGGTCGTGACGCCGTTGCGCGACGGGATGAACCTGGTGGCCAAGGAGTTCGTGGCCTGCCGCGTCGATGGCGCCGGCGCGCTGGTGCTCAGCGAGTTCGCCGGGGCCGCCGACGAGCTCAAGCAGGCGTTCCTCGTCAACCCGTACGACATCAACGGGATGAAGTCGGGGATGCTGGCCGCGATGCGCTCGGACAAGCGTGAACTGGCCCGACGAATGCGGGCGATGCGCAAGCAGGTGACCGAGCACGACATCAGCGCCTGGGCCGACAGCTTCCTCACCGAGCTGAGGCGCGAGGTCTAGCGCCGTGCCCGGGCTGCGCCGACGGCTGATCCTGGTGTTCGTGCTGCTCGTCGCGGTCGTCGCTGGACCGCTGGCGGTGGCTGCTCCGGTCGCGTCTGCTCCCGACACCGAGCAACGCCGCTTCTGGGTCAAGGACACGCACCGCTACTCCTCGCCGTGGTACCGCGGTAGCCACCGCCGGATGATCAACTTCGGCTGCACCCGCGCCCCGTACTACGCCCCCGACCCGCGGTGCGTCAGGCAGCGCGGCTTCCACCACGGTGTCGACGTCGCGATGCGGTGCGGGACTCCGCTTTACGCGGCAATCCCCGCCCGGGTGGTCCGTCCGCGGTCGGCCGGGGCACTCGGCGCTGCCTACGGCGCGCACGCGTTCCGGCTGCGCAGTGCGAAGCGCGGCCGCGACATCGTCATCGGCCACACCCGCCGCGTGTTCGTGCGGCCCGGCGATCGGGTCCGCCCCGGGCAACGAATCGCGCGGGCCTCCGACGCGGCCGCGCCCGATGGCTGCCATCTGCACTTCGAGGTGCGCCCCGCCCGGGGCGGCTACCTGTCCGCCGTGGACCCCGAGCGGCTGCTGCGGGCCACCCGGCGGGACTGAGACCCGCTCCTCGCCGACGATCATGCATCCCAGCCGCCACAACGACGGCAATGCATGATCGCGCGTCCGGCCGGGGCGGCTTACGCGCGTACAGCGGCGTCCAGCACTCGCGCGACGCCCAGCGCACCCTCGTGGGCGGGCAGGTCCTCCACGCCGACTTGGAGTCGCAACCGCCAGTTGGGGCGGTCGGTCGTGCCGGGCACGTTGGGCCGTTGCCGCTCGGCCACGGCATCTTCGAGCGTCGCCGCAAGCAGCACCGACGGCGAGCGTGCAAGGAGCCGGTGCGCCGCCAGCACGGCCGCCTCGTCACCGGCGTCGACCGCCAGGCCGCTGGGACCGACCAGCCGTGCCAAGATCTGCTGGCGCCCAGCGTCGAGCTCGGCCGGCGTGCCCAGTCCCAGCTCGGCCTGCTCGGCGGCGTCGGAGCCGCTCCAGAGCCCGGCTACCGTCGGCAGGTCGTGCGTCGTGACCGCTGCCAGCGACGACGGCTCCCAGCCGGACGGATCGCCGTCCTCGAACCACAGCACCTTGTACGACAGCACGTCGTGGGCGGCCAGGGCCTCGCGTACGCCGGGCTCGACGGTGCCGAGGTCCTCGCCGACCACCAACGCGCCGGCCCGGTGGCTCTCTAGCGCGACGATGTCGAGCATCTCCGCACTGGGGTAGCGGACGTAGGCACCATCGGCCGGCGAGCCACCGGCGGGCACCCACCACAACCTGAACAGCCCCATGACGTGGTCGATCCGGATGCCGCCGGCGCCGGCCATGGTGGCCCGCAGCGACTGGATGAACGGCTCGTAGTCGGCCATCTGCAGTCGCCACGGCACCAGCGGGGGCGAGCCCCAGTCCTGACCCGCGGCGTTGAAGGCGTCCGGCGGCGCCCCGACGTACACCCCGCCGGCGAGCTGGTCCTGCCATGCCCAGGCGTCCGCACCGGAACCGCCGACGCCGATCGGCAGGTCCTGGATGACCGTCAGGGCGCCGGTGGCGTCCCGCAGCTGCATGTCCAGCAACCACTGCAACCAGGCGTGGAAGACGACGTCGTCGGCATGCTCGGCGGCGAAGTCCGCGACGGCGTCGGAGGCCGGGCGCTGCAGCTCGTCGGGCCAGGTGCGCCAGTCGGCACCGAATGTCTCAGCGAGGGTGCACCAGACTGCGTACTCCTGCAGCGCGCTGCCTTGCTCCGCCCGCCACCGGCGCGAACGCGGGCCCTCCCCAACCGCTGCGAACACCGCGTACAGCGCCTCGCGCTTGAGCGGCCACACGGCGTCGCGGTCCACGTCGCCGGCGGGCAAGCCGTCGGCTCGCTCCTCGTAGCAGGTGAGGTCGACGTCGCCCGCGCCCGGCACCTCGTCGACCCGCAGGTAGATGGGGTTGAGGAAGCGCCTGGTCGCCGGCAGGTACGGGCTGGCCTCCTGCGGCAGCGACGGCGGCACGGCATGCAGGGGATTGACCAGCATGAAGCCGGCACCGAGCTGCTGCGACCACTCGCGGACGGCCCGCAGGTCGGCGAGGTCACCGATGCCCCAGCTGCCGCGCGACCGCAGCGCGTACACCTGCACGGTGAAGCCCCACGCCCGGCCGCCAGCGGGTAGGCAGCACCGGCCCGGCGAGACGATAAGCCGCCGCTCGGCACCGTCCGCGCCGCGGATGCGGTGGTAGCCCAGCGGGAAGTCCGCCGGCACGGTGCGGCTGTCGAGGCGGCGCAGCGAGCCGTCCTCACAGGTCACCTCGGCGCTCCCGTCGGCTCCGGGGCACAACTCGGCGGGCCACTGCGCACCGGGTCGGGTCACCACCGGGCGCCGGGCGTCCAGATCCACGGGCGGGTCGCCGATCACCCGGCGGAAGGTGTCGAGCACGTCATCGGGGACGCGTTGCTGGCGTCCCTGCGCGTCGATCCAGTCGGGCAGCAGCCCCCACGCGTCCGGCGGCAGGTCCGGCAGGTCGGTCGACGTCACGGCGCGATCCTGCCCGCTTCTGGGCCGGCTCGCACCACGCGGGGTCGGCCGGGCCGACAGGCCTGGCTACCTGACTCATTCCGCGACCGGGGCGACTGCGATGTCGACGATCACGACGAAACCTCCGCCGTCGTGCGTGACGCGGTACATCGCCTGGTCCGCGGTGTCGGTCAGGTCTCGCGCGCTTCGTGGCGATTGGTCACGCTGATTGTCGCCCCCATCAGCCAGCGTCCGCCGGCGGCAGCTCGTCGGCCTTGACCGCACCGCGCTCGCCAAGAGGTCGTGGCTCGCCGACGGTGGTGTCGCGCAGCGTCTGGGCCTCGGTCTCGGCGTTCAGCTCGGCGCCGACGAGGACGACCAGCGCGGTGATCCACAGCCACAGCAGCAGCACCGCGACGCCGGCGAGGCTGCCGTACGTCTCGCCGTAGCTGCCGAAGTTGTCGACGTACAGCGAGAAGGCGACCGAGGCGGCCACCCACACCAGGGTCGCGGTGACCGCCCCGGTGCTGACCCAGCGCACCTGCGCGTCGTCCCGGTCCGGCCCGAGCCGGTACAGCACGCCGAGTGCGACGATCATCAACACCACCAGCCCGCCCCAGCGGGCCACCTGGACGGCTACCTCCGCCACCACGCCCAGTCCCAGCTGGTCGAGCACGGCCGGCAGCACCGCCACCAGCGCGATGGCGACGGCCAGGAACACTAGGAAGCCCAGCGTGAGCAGCAGCGCCAGCGCGCGCTTCTTGATGAAGCCCCGCATCTCCTCCTCGTCGTAGGCGAGGTTGACCGCCTCGACCAGACCGGCGATGCCCGCGGAGGCGCTCCACAGCGCCAGCGCGATGCTGATCAGCAACCCGATGCCCAGCCCGCTCGACGGCGTGGACGCCAGCGACGTCATCTGGTCGGCGAGCAACGACTGGGCGTCGGCCGGTAGCCCGGTCAGCAGGTTGTCGATCTGCCGCTGCACGTCGGCAGGGTCGGTGACCAGTCCGTAGGTGAGCACCGCCGCGATCAGACCCGGGAACAGCGCCATGACCCAGGCGCAGGCGACCCCACCGGCGAGCAGGGTGGCGTGGTCGCGGCCCATCTCGGCGAAGGTGCGCCGGAGCACGGCGAACCAGCCTCGGGCCGGGATCTCGGTGGGCCGCTCCGCCAGTCCCCCCGGTGGGGGCGGCGGTGCGGTCGATGAGTTGGTCATGGCGCCGGAGCTCCTTCTCGCTGCTCGTTCCGACGTGCGCTGGTGCCGCACTCGGGGTACAGATGGCCAGTGTCTACTAACGGGTACGGAGACCGAGGGTGAGACCACCAGCTCCGCGTGGCCCCCTCAGTGCGCGGCTGCTCACGCTGCTCGCCGAGCCGTTGCGAGCGGCTGACGGCCTGGCCGACCTCGCGCGACAGTCGGTGCGCGTCCCACTGGTACGCGCCGACGAGGACGTCCAGCTGAGCCTGCTGGTCTGCCAGGAGCTCGACTACGACGGCATCGACGGTGCCGACGAGCGCTGGGAGTGTGCCGCCGGGCTGCTCGCGGCGCGCCGGGTGCTGGAGGATGCCTTCGAAGCCGAGCTGCGGACCGAGACCTCGATGCTGGTGGGCGAGGTCCAGGACACCGCGCGCCACGACGTGGCCGCGGCCATCTTCGCGCTCACCGAGTCTGTTCCCGGCCCACCCCTGGCCAGGCATCTGCACCGGCACGCCACCCGGAGGCAGCTGGCGGAGTTCCTCATGCTGCGCTCGGTGTACCACCTCAAGGAGGCCGACCCGCACACCTGGCTGGTGCCGCGGCTGCGCGGAGCACCCAAGGCCGCGCTGCTGGCGGTCCAGATCGACGAGTACGGCTCGGGGCGGCTCGAGCGCATGCACGCCGAGCTGTTCGCGGACACGATGCGACTGGCCGGGCTCGACCCGACGTACGGCGCGTACGTGGACAAGGTGCCGGCCGCGACCCTCGCGGTCACCACCGCGATGTCGATGTTCGGGCGGCAACGACGGCTGCGGGGGGCGACGGCCGGCCACCTGGCGGCGTTCGAGGCGACGTCGTCGCTGCCCAACCGCCGCTATGGCCAGGCGGTGCGACGGCTCGGGCTGGGCGACGCGGCGGCGGCGTACTTCGACGAGCACGTCGAGGCCGACGCCGTCCACGAGCAGGTCGCCACCCGCGAGCTGTGCGCTCCGCTGGTTGGCGCCGAGCCTGACCTGCTGGCCGATGTGCTGTTCGGCGCCGCGGTCTGCCTGCTGCTCGACGCGCAGGCGGCCGAGGCGATGCTCGGGGCCTGGCGGCTGGGTCGCTCGTCGCTGCTGCCGGCCTGGGCCACGCCGGTACGGGAGGCGGGATGACCGCGCCGGTGCAGGTGCGGCTGTGCCCAGGCGGACCACTGTTGGTCCGCGGTGCCACCGAGATCATCGACGAGG
>JACCVL010000121.1 GCA_013698185.1 Nocardioidaceae bacterium | reverse complement strand
CGAGGGGGAGCAGCAACCGCGAGATCGCTCGGGTCCTGTTCATCACCGAGAACACCGTGAAGAACCACGTGCGCAACATCCTCGAGAAGCTGCAGCTGCACTCGCGCATGGAGGCGGTCATGTACGCCGTGCGCGAGAAGCTCCTCGACGTGCCCTGACCGCGCACGATGTCCCCACGATGTCCCCCGGGCCGGACTGTCGGTGGTGGGTGCTGGGATGGGGTCATGTTCGAGGCGGTGCTCGATGCGTTGGCGGAGGCGACCGGTTGTGACCGCGCCACTCTTAGCGCCGTGGTCGGAGTGGCGCCGGCGGCCGATGAGCTCACGCCGGCGGAGCTGATGGAGCGCATTGGTGCGCAGGAGCGGCTGGCGAGCGCCGCGCAGGCGGTCCAGGCCCGTGATCTGGCCGCCTTCGGTGCCGCCCGGTTGGCCCAGGACCGGGTGGAGGGGGTGCCGGAGCATCTGCTGGGCCGCACCGCCGTCATCGAGGTGGGGCTGCGGCTGCGGGTGGCGCCGGCGACTGCCTGCGGCCGCCTCGCCGATGCGACCCGGGCGGTTGCGGATCATCCGCAGCTGTTGGCGCTGGTCGGCACCGGGAGGGTGTCGATGTCGGGCCTGCGCCGGGTGACCTCGGTCACCGAGATCCTCACGCCCTCCCAGCGCAGGCTGGTCGACTCCGAGCTCGCCCAGGACGCGCTGCGAGCCGCTCTGAGCCCGGGCCAGCTTGAGCGGGCGGCGCATCGGCGGGTGCTGGCTGTCGATCCGGGGGCGGCGGCCAGGCGGGCCGTGGTGGCGCGCCGGGACCGGCGTGGGGTGCGGCTGGGAGACCCGGTGGACGGGGTCGCCGGGGTGTACGCGACGTTGCGGGCGGAGGAGGCGTTGGCGGTGTTCGGGTCGTTGGACCGCACCGCGCGGGGGATGCGCCGCGACGGCGACGGCCGCTCGATCGACGCGCTGCTGGCCGACCTGTTCGTCGAGCGGGTCACCGGCGCCCGGCTGGTCCCGACTGCCGGGCCACCACCGTCGTGGACGTCGGTGGACGGGTGGGAGCCGTGGACGTGGTCGAACCCGCCGCCGTGGCCGCCCCTGGATGCCGACCCCGGCCCCGCCGACCGGGCGTGGGACGACTGGAGCAGGTCGGCTGGTGCCGGGGAGGTGGTCTCCGCGCATCGGGCGCCGGAGCGCCGCCTGCCGCTGCACCTCGAGGTGCAGGTCGTCATCAGCGCGGCGACGCTGCTGGGCATCGACGACGCACCCGGTCTGCTGCGCGGCTACGGCGCGGTCTCTGCCGACGTCATCCGCGAGATCGTCGACGATGCCGATGCATCCGGGGGACGCACCGTGCTGCGCGGGTTGTTCTGTGACCCGGCCGACGGTCGGCTGCTCGCGATGGACTCGACGGCCAGGTTGTTCTCCGGTGGTCTGCGCCAGTTCGCGCTCAACCGCGATCAGCTCTGCCGCCTCAGCGGCGGGCGCATCGTCGACGTCGACCATGTCCACGAGCACCAGGACGGCGGTCCCACCTCGGCCGCCAACGGCCAGAGCCTGGGCAAGCTCGCCCACGTCGTCAAGGACCACCCCGGCATCACTGTCCGCACCACCAACGGTCTCGCCGGTCTCGACCGGCTGCGGGCCCACTCCCCCGACATCGTGTGGACGATGCCGACCGGGCACACCTACGTCCGGCCACCACCGCCCGTCCTCGGGGAGGGGAGCCAGCCGGTCGACGCCAGCCTCGGTGAGCGGCACCTGCGCAGCCTGTTCGCGCTCGCGGGATGAAACAATGGCTCGGGTGAGCCCCTTTGATGAGGTCCTCCATCGGTCGGCGTACGCGCTGATCCGGTTCGGCAACGAGGACTCGGTGACCGTGCTCGCGGGGGAGCGCACCGACCTGGAGCGCCTGGCTGACATCCCGCTGGAGCACGGCACCCCGGCGCCGGGGCGCCGTTTCGACCGTCTCGTCGCCATCCCCTATCGGCAGGTGCGCGAGCGTGGCTTCGCGGCGGTCGACGACGGCACCCCGCTGTCGTCGGTCACGATCGACTATGAGCGCTCCGTGCCGTTGGCCGAGGCGCTGGCGGCGCTGCCCGACCAGCCACCGGTGTTCACCGACCGCGGGGGCTTCGCGACTGCCGACGACGACTACGAGCAGGTCGTGGCCGCGGTCGTCCGCGACGAGATCGGCAACGGCGAGGGCGCCAACCTCGTCATCGGCCGCACCTGGCGGGCGCAGGCCGAGCAGTTCGGCCATGCCGAGGCGCTGACGGTGTGGCGCCGCCTGCTCGAGCGTGAACGCGGTGCGTACTGGACGTTCTGCGTCTTCACCGGTGACCGGTGGCTGATCGGCGCGAGCCCCGAGCGCCACGTCAGCCTCGACGGCGGCCAGGTGCGGATGAACCCGATCTCGGGCACCTTCCGGCTGCGCGGCCTGGATACCCACACCGCGCGCAAGCAGGCGATGTTGGACTTCCTCACCGACGAGAAGGAGATCTACGAGCTGTTCATGGTCGTCGATGAGGAGCTCAAGATGATGTGCGACATCTGCTCCGAGGGCGGGCTGGTGCTCGGGCCGTACCTCAAGCAGATGACCCACCTCGTGCACACCGAGTACCTGCTCGCCGGGCGTACGCAGCGCGATCCGCGGGTGGTGTTGCGCGACTCCATGTTCGCCGCGACCGTCACGGGTAGCCCGGTCGAGAACGCCTGCCGCCTGATCGCCCGCTACGAGCCGGCGGGCCGCGGTTACTACGGCTCGGTGCTGGCGCTGCTCGGTCGCGACGAGGCCGGAGGACCGACCGCCGATGCTCCGATCCTCATCCGCACCGCGGACGTGGACACGGCCGGCCGGGTGTCGGTCACCGCCGGCGCAACGCTCGTGCGCGACTCCGACCCGGCATACGAGACGGCCGAGACCCACGCCAAGGCCGGTGGGGTGTTGACGGGCTTCGGCCTCGTCGACCCGCCGGTGCCAGTGGGTGCCGAGGTGAGCGAGCTGGCGTCGGACGAGGACGTCCGCATCGCGCTGGGCCTGCGCAACCAGCGGCTGGCGTCGTTCTGGCTCACCGACCAGTCGGGCACCCCCGCGCAGCCTGACCTGAAGGGGCTGCGGGCGGTGGTGGTGGACGCCGAGGACGACTTCGTCAACATGCTGCGCCACGTGCTTGGGGTGCTCGGCATGACCACCGACGTGGTGCGTCACCACGCGTGGCTGCCCGGGTGCACCGACGGCTACGATCTGGTCGTGGTCGGGCCCGGCCCCGGTGACCCTCGCGATCTCGCCGATCCCAAGATGGCGACCATGAGGCGCGTCGTCGACGGCCTGCTGGCGGCCGAGCGGCCCTTTCTCGCGGTCTGCCTGGGCCACCAGGTGCTGTCCGGTGCGCTCGGCTTGGACCTGGCCTACAAGGACATCGTGTTCCAGGGCACCCAGAACCGGCTGCCATTGCTCGGTCGCGACGAGGTCGTCGGCTTCTACAACACCTTCGTCGCGCGGAGCGCCGACCACGGACTGCCGGCCGGGGTGTCGGTTGAGACCGACCCGCTCACCGGCGACGTGCACCTGCTGCGCGGGCCGCACTACGTCGGCGTGCAGTTCCACGCGGAGTCGATCCTGTCCCAGCGCGGCTTCGACATCCTCCGCGAGCTGGTCGGCGACCTGCTCAGGTCATGAGGTCGGCGTGCCCTCGTCGCTGTCGAGCGTGACGTCGGTGGTCCGGTTGTCACCGTCGCGGACGTAGGTGAGCCTCACCACGTCGTCAGGACGGTGGCTGCGGATGGTGGCCACCAGGTCGTCGGATCCGCTGATGAGGTCGTCGTCGACCTTGACGATGATGTCGCCGCGCTCGAGCCCGGCCTCCTCGCCGGCGCTGCCCGCGGTGACATCCT
>JACCVL010000118.1 GCA_013698185.1 Nocardioidaceae bacterium | reverse complement strand
TAGACCACGAAAGCGATCGTCAGCAAGTGGACCAGGTGGGCGCGGTACATTCGCCACGCCTCACCAAGGATGCCCGCCATTGGGTTCACCGTGGGCACCCTAACGGGTTCCTGCTCCGTCGTCGGCGCACTCCGCCGACGGGGTGCGGCGCCACGAAACCACGTCACACGCGCGTGAACGGTACGTGTGTCCTCACGCAAACCTGGGATCGCGATTCGTGGTGCCCACGGTCGCCGCCTGCCTCGACGTGGTCGCGGGTCAGTCCGGCTCGGGGCACACTCGGGGCACAAGAGCACGGCAAACGACGGCTAACGACGACAACTACTGAGCGGAGTAATGGCAGGTCACCAGGCCTGTCGAGGACATCCGTGCAGGTCACCAGACCCCCCGGATTAGATGTCGTAGTAGAGCTCGAACTGCTCCCGCGTAGTTGGTAACCGTTGGCTATTGGTGACATACGGCCTTTGACCTGCACCTTTGCCGTTGGTGGCTGTTGGTTGGCGCTTGCTGTTTGCGGACTTCTTGCGGACTTTCTGCGGACTGGGCGCCTTGTCTCCGTGGCGGCGGCGAGGCGTTCAGCTTCGGCGAGCCGGTTGGGTTCGGCGTCGCGAAGTTCCACGGCTTTGGCGGTGGGCGGCGTCGAGGGCTTGCCGGTGTGTGCGGCCGGCCTACCCTGACCAATGCGCCGCGTCGACATCGTCCGCGAGGTCGCCCGTCAGATCCTCGAAGCCGCGGCATGGGTCGACAGTGCCTACGACGTCGGCGCATGACCACCCCGCAACAGAGCCCGGGGGCCCTTTACCCGCCACCGGACGCGGCGTCGTGCCCCTGCCGGCAGGTGACCCTGTATCGCCAGTCGTGCAGTCGACCGGTGCTTAGCTGATCGCCGGCACGACGGCAGCACAGAAGTCGTCGGTGCGGCCAGTGGACTCCTTGACTACCCCGAGGAACTTCAGGAACTCGTCATCGGAGGGGTCCGACGGGGTGCCGCCATCGTCCACCAGTATTTTGTAGCGGAACTGGCCCGGGTTGCGAGCGATTGCCTTGCCGCTCTCGTCGTACACCGAGGAGGGGCCGGTGGCCAACACCAGTATGGTCAGGGGGCCGTCGCCGTTGGCGGTCACCCGCAGGTCCTTTTCCATCACTCCGGTGACCTCGGTGACGTACCGGTCTGTGGCGACGTTCGTGTACACGACCCGGATGCGTGTATGGCTTTGGAAATACGCCAACTGGTCCGCTCCATGGGTCTTGATCGCAAACGAGCCGTCGACGGTAACGTCCTGGCGCACAGTCAGCCCGGACACGTCGCAGAAGTTGCCGACCCGATAGCTGAACTCGTCGTGGAAAGCGCCCTTGTCAATGACTTTGGCTGAGGCATGTCCAGCCAGTGACAACACCATCACAGTGGCCATTCCGACGACTGACGCGATTCGCTTCATCTTGCCCTCCCACTCGGCCCCGCCGACCGAACAGCGCTGAATGCGCCACTTCGTGAGTCGGTCAGGTTGGTACATGATGCCCCCGAGCCTTGGCTCCGCGCCAGCCCTATATCGGTGATCAAGCCGTCACGCAATCGTTTGTTTGCCGGCTTACGTTCTGTGGGTTGGCGACCGTGCTGGCGCCCCCTCCCCGTCCGGGTGGAGGTGCTGCACGACGGCCTCTGGGTCACTGGCTGGCTTGAGGCGTACCGGCCCGACGCCGACGGCTGGCGAGCCTACGTCCGCCACAGCGTACGCAGGGATGCAGCTTCCGTTCAGATAACGACTTTGTCGGTTTGACAATGTCGTTATCGTCCCCACGGTCCAGCACCTTCGGAGGTGCGGTGCCGGGCCTTCGGCCTCGACCAAGCCGAACTGACGCACGTGGATTAGGAACACGTGGACCAGCTGCCCGGCACCGCCTTTCCACGGTCCCGGCTGAAACCCGGCGAACCGGTTCACTCGATCCCGAATCCAGTCGGCTCGCTCCTCAGACCACTGGGTGCCCGCCGGCGGCCCCCAATGGCGGGGGAAGCCATGGGAGCCTCCGCTCGCCTAGCCAAGCGTCCCTCTCCGTGCAAAACCTTTGAGCGCTCTCGGGCGGTGTGCTGTGAAGCGCACCCGTGAGCACTGCGCTGGCCGGTTTGAGGCGGGCTTCTGAGGCCCGCCGAAACCGCCCCGATCCCTGCAGGGTGAAAGCCTCAGGGCCGCGGCTGGCTCTCGGCAACCGCGACCCCCGAGGGTTTTGGGGGTTTACTTGCGGCGGCTTACGCCCGGACGCCGGTCACCACGTCAAAAGCTTTCGGGCGGGCTACCTGAATGTCGCCGCGCCACCAGCCGACGAAGCCGAACTGGCCGGCATCGGGCATGAACCGCTCCTGCAGCAACGTCACGGTCAGACCGATCCGCACACCCACGTACAACTGTGCCCAGTCTGCGGTGAAGACGTCGGACGTATCGGTCGACGTGCCCACCGTTAGCGTCGTCGGCACACCGCTGGTCGTCAGCCGCGGGATGCCGTCCAGGTATGTCGGCTCTTCGACTTTCGACGTGACGTCGGGTGTTCACGCCACGCTCCGGGCGGCGTTGTAGGCCATGATGCGGCACCGGTAGTTGGCTGGGGAGCGGTAGCCCCTTCCGGTGCGCTTGATGTTCTTGATCGTGACGTTGGCGGCCTCGGTTCGAGCGTTGGTGGCGCGGGTGAGGATGAATGTCCCGCGTCAAGAAGGTGGCAGGGTCTGGGGCTCGGGAAAGGTGGGGATCGTGGGCTCGGCCAGGCCGGTGTGGACCTCCTGCGGTCGGTTCCAGGCCAACGCCTCGTGCGGTCGGACGGTGTTGAACTCGACCCGGAACGCCTCGCCTTCGCGGACCAGATCCAGCGGGTCGTCGATCGGTTCGCGGTAGAGCCGCTCATACTTCAACGACTGGAACGCTCGCTCGCGGACCCCGTTTTGGCCGGGGCTGTTGACGCGGGTCCGCACGTGCTGCAGCTCGGGTCGTGACGCGATCAGCGCACCGAACCGGAACGAGCGGAACGGTCCGCCGTTGTCGGTGACCACGATGATGGGAACGATCTCACCGCTGTCGGGGTCGGTCAGATGCTCGACCAGCGGCACCTGTTCCGGCCCGAGGTCGAGCAGCCGTTGCGCCTCGACCAGGGCCAGCTCGACCGCCGCGATCGCGTCGTGCTGGTTCGCCGTCGGCGACCAGTGCCAGCCGAACTCGTACTTCGACCAGTAGTCGGCCACACCAGCGACCCGCCAGGTGCCACCGGTGGGCGTCTCGTACTCGGAGAAGTCCAGCTGCCAGACCATGTTCGGACCCGTCGGCGGTGCGGCGAACGCGGCCCGACGTTGCTGGGCCAGTTGGCGCCGCTCCCGCTGGTAATCGGCCCTGAGCAACAGCCCCTCGTCATCGAGGATCCGCAGCACCGTCGACATCGTCACGGCATGCCCGCGGTGGCGGGCCATCGCCCAGGTCTTGCGGTGCCCCCACGCCGGATGCTGGGCCGCCAGCTCGACGACCAGGTCATGGTGGGCGTCACGGGCCGGGCGTGGCCACGGACCCTTCTCCGGCGGCCGGCCGGCCCGGGCACGTGCCTGCCAGCGGCGGTAGCTGCGCTCCGGGATGCCGAGCAACTGGCAGAACCTCGTGGTCGGCATCCCTGCCTCGACCCTGGCTACCTCGAGGTCCTGGAAGGGCCCAGCCGGCCCTCAGCAGACCGCTTCCAGACCCGGGCCTCCAGATGCGCCTCCCCCAGCGCCTGGGTCAGCTCGGCGACCTCGGCCTCCAACTGCTGCTCTCGGGTCGACGGCCCACTGCGGCCCGCTGTCAACCCAACCTTGCCGGCCTCGACGAACTCGGCCTTCCACCGGTGGATCGACTGCTCGGAGACCTTCTCCTTGCGCGCGGCCTCCGCGACCGAGATCCCCCCGGACAGCACCGCGAGGACGACGCGAATCTTCTGCTCCGGTTGGATCACCGGTGGACGCCCCAACGGGCACCTCCTCGGCTCGCTCAGACGCCGATCATGCCCTCACAACCGGCCTGCCAAGAAGTTTGAAGCGGGACAGCCCCGGCCGCGATGACGGCGAACAGCACGGCACTGACGAGCTGGTCGTCTCTTTCGTCGGACCAGAACTCGCTGCCGGCCGCCGCAGCTATCAAGAGGGACACGACACCCAGGACGCCAAGGACACCGAGGAACAGTGCCGCGGCGAGGCTCAAACCACCCAGGACTCCTCCGGGCTGACGCAAGCGAGCAAACATGTCGTCTCCTCTCATCGAGGCCAACCGTCACTTACGCTACTCCCGCGACTATGCAGGGTCCACGGCCCCGGGGGTCACGGCCCGACCCCTCTACGACAGACCACAGGTGCCTGACCTGTGTCGCGCCGCGCGTCATTCCGCCGCTGGCCGCGTCTTACCACCGCCCTTGACTGTCCAGACTGAGGCCGCCAGCGCGCTTGATCGTGGCATCCATTCGTGGGGCAGAACGGCTCCCGAGTCTCCGGATGACGTGATGAGCCTGGCACCAGGCCAGGAGAGTTCTGGTTCTTGCCAAGTTAGACGTTGACGGTGACTTGGAGGAACGTGGCCGGGATGGAGGTCGCGTCTGCGTTCGGACTTGTGTTCTGGCTGGTGAACAGGTCGGCCAGGTCCTGCTGTAGCTCCTCGGTCCGACCGTTCGCCTCCGCCGCGGCGAAGGCGTTCATGGTGGGGCCGTAGTAGTCGCGGAACACGGCGAGCAGCTCAGCTGGCGGGGCGGCGTACTCGAAGGTATAGGTCTCCCGCGAGAAGTTGATCTTGTCAGCGCCGACACCTGCCTCGCCGAATCGCTCGGTCACGTTGTCCTCAACGCCCCACGTCATCGGGCTGATGAAGCCCTCTGGTGGCGGCGGCGAGTACGCACTGGAGATCTTGAGGATCTGGGCGACCAGCGTCGGGTCGTTGGGGATCCAGTTGCCCATGACGATCCGCCCGCCCGGCCGCGTCACCCGCACCATCTCCTTGGCGTCGAATGGGCGCGGAGCGAACATCGCTCCGAAGATGCTCACGACCAGGTCGAACG
>JACCVL010000103.1 GCA_013698185.1 Nocardioidaceae bacterium | reverse complement strand
TCCGCTGGGGCTGTCGGACTCCCAGCTCAACGACCTGATCGATCGCGGTCGCGAGTCCATCCAAGGCGCCGACACCGAGGTCATCGCGCGGGCGGCCGCCGTCGGCACCACCGTCGGCCACGTCGTTACCGGCATCTTCATCGCCTTGTTCGCCACCTTCTTCTTCAGCGCCGACGGCGCCCGCATGTGGCGCTGGTTCGTCAGCCTGCTGCCCCGGGCGGCCCGGCCCGAGCTGCACACCTCTGGTCACGTCGCGTGGGTCTCGCTGACCGCCTTCGTGCGCGCCACCGTCCTGGTCGCACTCACCGACGCCACCGGGGTGGCGCTGGCAGCCGTCGTGCTCGGCGTGCCGCTCGCCCTGCCGCTCGCGGTGCTGGTCTTCGTCGGCGCGTTCGTGCCGATCATCGGCGCGGCCGTGTCCGGCCTGGTGGCCGTCTTGGTCGCGCTCGTCGCCCAGGGCCCCTTCGTCGCGCTGCTCATGCTGGGCGCGGTCGTGCTGGTGCAGCAGCTGGAGTCCCATGTGCTGCAGCCGTTCCTGATGGGGCGGTTCGTGGCCGTACACCCGCTGGGCATCATCTTGGCCATTGCCGCCGGCCTGGTCGCGGGTGGCGTCATCGGCGCTCTTATCGCGGTGCCGTTGGTGGCCTGCGCGAACGCCGTGGGCAAGCACCTGGCCGGGCGGGACATCGAGGTCGACCCCCAGCCCGAGACCGCGGGGGAGCTCACCACCGATGCGGCCTATGACCCGACCGACCCCGATCGCTCCGCCGTGGTCGACTCCGAGGATGCCGAGGCGGACGACCCGCCGATCTCTGCCCCGCCGGCGCCGGACGGGGAGCGCGGTCACACCTGAGCGTTGGCCGACGTGGTGGTCGCGTCCTCGCGTGAGCGCAGCCGCACCTCGGGGATGAGGAAGGCCAGCACCACCGCGATCATCACCACGGGCACCGCGGTGAGGAACACATCGGACAATGCGTCGGCGTAGGCGCCGATCACGTCACGGCGTACGCCTGCCGGCAGTGCCCGCAGGGCCGCCAACTCGTTGCCCTCGGCCCCGACGCCCCGAGCTGCACCGCCGAGCCCGGCCAAGTGGTGGGTGAGCCGGATACCGAGCACGGCACCGAACAGGGCGGTCCCGAAGGCGCCTCCCATCGTGCGGAAGAACGTCACGGCGCTGGTCGCCGTACCCATGTGCGAGCGGTCGACGGAGTTCTGCACGGCGGTCACGATGATCTGCATGGTGCCGCCGAGGCCGGCGCCAAGCACGTACAGCGCGATCGCCACCTGCCAGTACGGCGTGTCGACCCCGAGCCGGCTCAGCAACAGCACGCCGACCAGCATCGTGGCCGAGCCGAGGATGGGGAACACCCGGTAGCGACCGGTGCGCGACGCAGCACGACCGGCGGTGATCGAGGTGGAGAAGATGCCGATCACCATCGGCAGCAGCCCCAAGCCGGACTCCGTCGGGCTCATCCCCTGCACGATCTGCAGGTACAGCGGGGTGAACACCAGCGAGCCGAACATCGCCATCCCCACCACGAAACCGAACGCGTTGCTGGTGGAGAACACCCGGTTGGCAAACAGCTCCATCGGGATGATCGGCTCGCTCGCCCGCTGCTCCACGAGCACGAACACCGCCGACAACAGCAGTCCGACGGCCAGCAGACCCAGTGCCGCCGGCGAGGCCCAGCCGTACGCACCGCCGGCCCAGGCGGTGTAGAGCAGGATCGCCGATACCGCCGAGACGATCACCGCCGCCCCCAGGTAGTCGATGCGGTGGTCGCGCCGCACGTGGTGCAGCCGCAGCGCCGCCGAGGTGACGACGAGGGCGACCGCGCCGATGGGCAGGTTGATCCAGAAGATCCACCGCCAGCCGGGCCCGTCGGCCAGCCAGCCGCCGAGCACCGGGCCGAGCACGCTGGAGGTGCCGAAGACCGCAGCGAACCAGCCCTGGTAGCGGCCTCGCTCGCGGGGCGGGATCACGTCGCCGATCGTGGCCAGTGCCAGCGCGAAGAGGCCGCCGCCGCCGAGGCCCTGCAGGGCGCGGAAGCCGATCAGCTGGGTGATGTCCTGGCTGAACCCGGACAGCACCGAGCCGACGAGGAATGTGAGGATCGCGGCCTGGAACACCGGCCGGCGGCCGTACAGGTCGGAGATCTTGCCCCAGAGCGGCGTGGAGGCCGTCGACGTCAACAGGTAGGCCGTGACGACCCAGCTGAGGTGGTCGAGGCCGCCGAGGTCGCTGGTGATGCTCGGCAGCGCGGTGCCCACGATGCTCTGGTCCAGTGCGGCCAGGAACATGCCGGCCATGAGGCCGCCGAGGACGATCAGGATCTGACGATGCGGGAGGTACTGCGGCGCTGTTCGGGTGTCGACCGCCCCGGCTGATTGGCTCATCCGATCGGTGGGTGACAGCTGTTCATCGTTCAACAGTAGGTGACGGGGGTGCGACCGCACCCGTAGGCGGGGTAGACATGCCTTGTGACTGACACCCCCACGCCTGACGAGCTGCCGGCCGACCCCGTTGGCGGGCTCGTCATCGGCCCGCTGCTGCGCCATGTGGACGAGACGTCGGCCACCATCTGGGTGGAGGTCGTGCGCCCCGGGACGGTGACCGTACGCGCCCACGAGCACGTCGGCAGCGCGCCCACTTTCACCGTGCACGGGCACCACTACGCACTGGTCGACGTGGTGGGCCTGCCACCGGGCGCCCACCTGCCGTACGAGGTCCACCTCGACCAGGACAGGATCTGGCCGCCGCCGCGGTCGATGTTCCCGCCGAGCGCCCTGCGCACGATGGACTTCTCCGAGCCGCTGCGCATCGTGTTCGGCACCTGCCGGACGTCGGTGCCACACGACCGGCGCACCAACCACCGCTACGGCGTCGACGTGCTGCGCGCCCTCGCCCTGCGTCTGGTCGACGGCGGCGTCCCGGAGCCCATCGGCACACCGAAGGAGGCCGCGAGCGGTTGGCCGTCCCTGCTGCTGTTCCTCGGCGACCAGGTGTACGCCGACGAGACGTCGGACGCCATGCGCGAGCACATCGCGCACAACCGAGACATCACCCAGCCACCCGGCGAGGAGCTGGCGGACTTCGACGAGTACGCCTACCTGTACAGGCTCGCCTGGGTGGAGCCGACGATCCGCTGGGCCCTGTCCACGATCCCCAGCGCGATGGTCTTCGACGACCACGACGTCCGCGACGACTGGAACTGCTCCCAGGTGTGGCGCGACCAGATGCAGGCGACGCAGTGGTGGCAGGGGCGCATCGTCGGGGGCCTGGCCTCGTACTGGATCTATCAGCACCTGGGCAACCTCAGCCCGGCCGAACGCGCGCAGGACAAGGTGTGGCAGCAGGTGCAGGAGGCCGATGGGGCCGATGCTGGGCCGATCCTCGACGAGTTCGCGGCCGCTGCCGACGCCGACCCCCTCACCTACCGCTGGAGCTACCGCCGCGACCTGGGAAACACCCGGCTTGTGGTCATCGACTCCCGCGCCGCCCGGGTGACCGCCGAGGACGAGCGAGCGATGATCGACCCGCTGGAGACGGCCTGGCTCGACGAGCAGCTGACCGGTGGTCACGACCACCTGCTGCTGGGCACGTCGATCCCGTTCCTGCTGCCGATGGGCCTGCACAACGGTGAGGCGTGGAACGAGGCGGTGGCCGGGGGTGTCTGGGGGAAGCGGGCGGCTCGCTGGGCGGAGGTGATCCGCCAGGGCGCCGACCTGGAGCACTGGGCGGCGTTCCAGCGCTCGTTCCGTCAGGTCCAGGAGATGGTGGCCTCGGTGGCCGCGGGGGAGCGCGGCCCGGCACCGGCGACGGTGACGTTCCTGTCGGGCGACGTGCACCACTCCTATCTCTTCGAGGCCGACCTGCCCACCGGACCCGGCCGGTCCCGCGTGCTGCAGGCCGTCTGCTCCCCGATTCGTAACCCGCTGCCACAGTTCGCGCGCTTCGTGACCGCGACGCTGGCGTACGGGGTGGCCGGCGCGGCCGGGCGGGCGCTGTCACGGGCGGCGCGGGTGTCGACGCCGCCGTGGACGTGGCACACGGTGGAGGGCCCGTGGTTCGACAACGCGCTCGCGACCCTCGACATCGGCGGCCGCAGTGCGACGATGGCCTGGGAGACCGCCGTGGAGGGCGCCGACGACGACCACCTGCTGTGGTGTCCGGTCGGTCGCGCGCGGCTGTCGTGACGCCGGCGCCTACTCCCGGGCCCTAGGGTGAAGCCGTGACGGTGACGCTGTCCGACGTCCACGAGGCCCGCCGGATCCTCGGTGACGTCGCGCTGGTGACCCCGATCCAGCGCTCCCGCTGGCTCGAGAGCGTGCTGGGCGTCCCTGTGCGGCTGAAATGCGAGAACCTGCAGCGGGCCGGGTCCTTCAAGATCCGCGGCGCCTACGTCCGCATCTCGCGGTTGAGCGCGGCCGAGCGGGCGACGGGTGTGGTGGCTGCCAGCGCCGGCAATCATGCGCAGGGAGTCGCGCTGGCCGCTTCGCTGCTCGACACCACCGCAGTCGTCTTCATGCCGTACGGCGCTCCGATCCCTAAGGAGAACGCCACCCGCGGCTACGGCGCCGAGGTGCACTTCGCAGGGGCGAGCATCGACGAGGCGCTGGTCGCCGCCCGGGCGTACGCCGACGAGACCGGGGCGGTGCTGGTGCACCCTTTCGACCACCCCGACGTGGTCGCCGGCCAGGGAACCCTCGGTCTCGAGCTGGTCGAGCAGGTGCCCGACGCGGCCACCGTCGTGGTCCCGTGCGGAGGGGGCGGACTGCTCGCGGGGGTGGCGTTGGTCTGCAAGACGCTGCGACCCGATGTGCGGGTGGTGGGGGTGCAGGCCGAGGGGGCGGCCAGCTATCCCGGCAGCCTGACCGCGGGTGCGCCGGTGCCGCTGGAGTCGATGGCGACGATGGCCGACGGGATCGCGGTCGGGTGCCCCGGGGCGGTGCCGTTCGCGTCGGTGACCGCCCACGTCGACGAGTTCCTGACGGTCAGCGAGGAGTCACTGTCCCAGGCCCTGCTGTTGCTGCTCGAGCGGGCCAAGCAGGTCGTCGAGCCGGGCGGAGCGGCCGGAGTGGCTGCCTTGATGGAGCATCGCGGACGCACGGACCTCTTCGACGGGCCGGTGGTGGCGGTGCTGTCCGGCGGCAACGTCGACCCGCTGCTGCTGATGCAGGTGGTGCGCCACGGGCTGGCCGCGGCCGGTCGCTACCTGTCGATCACGGTGACCATCCCGGATCGGCCAGGCGAGCTGGCCGCGCTGCTGACGCACCTGGGGGCGGCCAAGGTCAACGTGCTCGATGTCGTGCACCAGCGGGTGTCGGCTCAGCTGCACGTCGACGAGGTGGGCGTCGCGCTGCAGCTGGAGACCCGCGGCGACAGCCACCGGCGACAGGTGGTCGCCGACCTACGCGCGGCCGGCTTCACCGTGGCCTACGCCTGAGCGCCGTCCCGGGCCGAGTTCAGCCCGCTCCGCCGGCTTCCTCCGCGGCCACCTGTCGACGGACGTCGTCCATGTCGACCCCGCGCACGGCGCTGATCAGCTGCTCGAGCGCGGGCGCCGGCAGGGCACCGGCCTGCGCGTGCAGCAAGATGCCGTCGCGGAAGGCCATCAGCGTAGGGATCGAGCGGATACCCAGCCCGCCCGACAGCGCCTGCTCGGCCTCGGTGTCGACCTTGGCGAAGGCGATGTCGGGGTGCTGCTCGGCCGCGGCCTCGAAGACGGGCGCGAACGATCGGCACGGCCCGCACCACGCCGCCCAGAAGTCGACGAGCACGATACCGTCGGCGACGATCGCCTGCTCGAAGCTGTCCGCGGTCAGGTCGGTGCTCATGGCACCGGCAACCCGCTGGCGCCCGGGCGCATTCCGGGCTCAGCTGCGGAAAGGCTTGGCCCCGACCACCTCGACGGCGACCGTGTTGCCGTTGGGCGCCTCGTACGAGGCGGACTCACCCACGCCGAGGCCGCGCACGGCGCTGCCGAGCGGGCTCTGCGGCGAGTAGACGTCCATCTCGACGGAGTCGTCGAGGGCGAGCAGCTCCCGCGAGCCGAGGAGGAACTCCTCGGTCTCGTCGTCGCCGGCGAACCGGATGGTGACGACCATGCCCGGCCCGACCGGGTCGCCTTGGCTCGGCAGGTCGCCGACCTCGGCGCGGCGCAGCATGTCCTCGAGCTGGCGGATGCGGGCCTCTGCCTTGCCCTGCTCCTCCTTGGCGGCGTGGTAGCCACCGTTCTCGCGCAGGTCGCCCTCGTCTCGGGCTTCGCCGATGCGCGCGGCGAGCTCGGCACGCGCGGGACCGCGCAGGTGGTCGAGCTCTTCCTGGAGGCGGTCGTGCGCTTCCTGGGTGAGCCAGATGACATTCGACTCGACCGGTTGGGACACGGGGGGTGCTCCTCGTCGTGCGACGGTACGGGTCCCGTTGCGAGACCCGGCTCAGGGTGGAAACATCGAATCGTAGCAACTGCGCACCACGGCGGTCGTCGCTCGTCGCTCCGTCACGATCACGGCAGTGACCCGTTGGCTCCCCGCGGGCGCGGCGCTCAGCTCGATGCTGCGCTCGCCCACGATGGCCTTGTCCTCGGCCTGCGCGTAAATCTCGCACGTCACCGCCGACTCCTCGCTGCGCCGTACCTCGAAGGTGAGCTCGGTACGCCGGTCGGACACCACTTCGAAGGCCACGACCCCGGCGGCCACGTCGGGGGTCGAACCCTCCACGGCGGCGTCCACCAACCAGCCGAGCCCGGCACCGACGGCGACCGTCACAGCGATCGTGAGCACCACGCGACCGGTGCGCGACGGGCGGCCGTACCGCTCGGGCATGGCAGCGCGGGCAGCGGCCGCCGGGTCCAGTCGGGCCATGCTGCATTCTTGCGTGCGTGTCTGATCGATCCGCTGGCCCCGTCGACGTCGAGGGCGGTGGCGCGCTACGGCTGATGCACGTGCACGCCCATCCCGACGACGAGTCGAGCAAGGGTGCGGCGTCGACAGCGCGCTACGTGTCCGAGGGCGTGGACGTGCACGTGGTGACGTGCACCGGTGGCGAGCGGGGCTCAATTCTCAACCCGAACATGGACCGCCCCGACGTGTTGGCCAACATCGCCGAGATCCGACGCCAGGAGATGGTACGGGCCCGGGAGATCCTCGGCGTGACACAGGACTGGCTCGGTTTCGTCGACTCCGGCTTCCCTGAGGGTGACCCGCCCCCGCCGTTGCCGGCAGGGTGCTTCGCCGATCTGCCACTGGCCACGGAGGTCGAGGCGCTGGTGCGGCTGATGCGGGGGTTCCGCCCGCACGTCGTGACGACGTACGACGAGAACGGTGGCTACCCGCACCCCGACCATGTGCGCTGCCATGAGGTCAGCGTCGCCGCCTACGCCGCCGCCGGTGACCCGGGCGTCTACCCGGGGACCGGGGAGCCCTGGCAGCCGTCGAAGCTCTACTACCACCACAGTTTCCACCGGGCCCGCACCCAGGCGCTGCACGAAGAGATGATCCGGCGTGGCCTCCCGTCGCCGTACGCGGAGCGGCTCGCCGACTGGGCACCCGACCCCGCCCACGACGCCCGGATCACCACCCGAGTGCCGTGTGCGGAGTGGTTCCCGGTGCGCGACCGCGCGCTGCTGGCCCACGCCACCCAGATCGACCCCGAGGGGGCCTGGTTCTCCTGCCCGCTGGAGGTGCACCAGGCGGCATGGCCGACCGAGGACTACGAGCTGGTGAGCAGCCACGTGGCGACGACGACGCCCGAGGACGACCTGTTCGCCGGCATCGGCCGGTCCACGCCCGGCGAGGCATGATGGGGGAGTGACCGACGAGATCCGCGTGGTGCTGACCGGTCCGCTGGCCGGACCGCTGGCCGGACCGCTGGCCGAGGTCGGCCCCAACGAGGCCCGGCCCGGCCTGCTCGGGCTCGTGGTGGTGCTGTGCCTCGTCGTCGCGACGGTGCTGTTGATGATCAGCTTCACCAGGCACCTGCGTCGCGTCGACTTCGACGAGGACGCCCCCACCGACGGCCCAGCCGGCAACCACAGTGAACCGAGGCGGGGCGGTGCTGATCCCGGGGCTGATCCCGGGGCTGATCCCGGGGCTGCCGGGAGCACCAGGGACAACGGGCGTTGAGCCGATGACCAACCGCCTCGCCGACTCCACCAGCCCGTACCTGCGCCAGCACAAGGACAACCCGGTCGACTGGTGGCCGTGG